>JAIXZU010000081.1 GCA_027489415.1 Alphaproteobacteria bacterium | reverse complement strand
GCAGTAGGTGAAGGTGCTGCATATAGGAATACTGGCTCAAACGTAATAGCAGTCGGTTTACAGTCAGCTGAAAATAATACTGGACAGGGATTAGTCGCTATAGGTGATAACGCCGCGAGAAATAACCTAGGTGATGATGTAACCGTAATTGGACGAGGTGCTGGTAGCGCTAATGCTGGTTCATTCCTGACTGCAGCTGGAACAGGTGCAGCGGAAAACAATTCAGCTGATAATGTTGCAGCATTTGGCTTCAGTTCACTTTATAATAATAATGCCTCAGGAAACAGCGCATTTGGTGCCTATGCACTGACTCAGAATGAAACTGGAAATGCAAATACCGCTGTGGGTTTCGCATCTATCGCATCAAACAAAACAGGAAGTTACAACACCGCTATTGGACATAGCTCTGGTGTAGGAAATGATGTCGACTCCTTCTCCGCTAACACCCTCATAGGTAGCTACACCGGCACCGCCCTTACCACCGGCTCCTCCAACACCATCGTCGGTGCCAACAGCGGCATGACCCTCACCACCGGCGAACGTAACATCCTGATCGGCGCAGGTCTCACCACCCCCGCCGCCACTACGTCGGACTACCTCAGCATCGGCAACGCCATCTTCGGGGATATCGCCTCCGGCCTCGGCTACGCCAACCGAATTGGTATCAACACCGCCGCGCCCAGCACCTCGCTGCACGTCTCCGGCACCACCACCACCAACTTCCTGCAACTGGTCGCCGTCCCCGGTAGCGCCGGTGTCAGCATGAGCAGCTGCGGTAGCGGCGGCAGCGCCGGCCCAACGGACCGCATCTCCACCACCGGTGTCGCCAGCGGCAGCGGCCTCGCCATGGTGGTTGCAGGCAACGGCACCGTCAGCTTTACCCTCGGGGGCACCGCAGGCGCCGCTTATCTCCACCCCACCCTCGGCTTTGTCGGCCCGGGCGTGTCCACCACCGGCCCCATCAGCGGTACCGCGGTCGCCACACCGGTCCTCCGCCTCCTTGGCGTCTCAGGCAGCGCCGGCGTCAGCATGACAAGCGGCGGCAGCGCGGACAACCTCGGTAACCATACCGCCACCCAAGCCCTCACCATGGGCGGGTTCAACATCACCGGCGCTGCGGTGGTCTCCGCCAGCGGCACCATTAAAACCACCGCCGCCCTGCAGGCCGGCAACACGGATACCACCTGCTCCTCGAATGCAGACTACGGCAAAATCCGCTTCGACTCCGTCACAAGGCGCGCCTTCCTATGCCGTCCGTAACCACAACCCTAAAATGTCTGACAATTCTGGCCGCACTTGCGGCCACACCTGCCTTTGCTGCCTGCACGTCTCCCGCGGCAGAAGCCGGGGAAGTCATTTTCAACTCCACGCAAAAGGTCATGCAGTACTGTAATGGCACCAACTGGGTCAACACCGGCTCGGTCATCCCGTCAGCACCGCAAACGGGCTGCAGCTCGCCCACAGGCGCCGCGGGGGACGTAGTCTATAACAGCACTCAAGGCGTCATCCAGTTCTGCAATGGCAGCAGCTGGGTGGATACCGCCTGCGCCGCGGACCGCACCCTCGGCGGCTCCGGCTGTACCGGCAGCCCAGCAGGCACCATCCGCTACGCCAGCACCCCGAACGAACTCCAGTTCTGCGACAGCACCAACTGGGTCGCCATGGGCTACGGCTGCACCGCCAGTGTCGCACCCACCTCCTGCGGCGCCTCCAACTACGGCCTCACCTGGACCGCCCGCACTGGTCCAGGAAGTGCCGAATGGTACAGTATTGCTATGAGCGGCGATGGTATGCGGCTTGCAGCAGGAAAATGGGGCGGAAATTTATTCACAAGCACCGACGGAGGAGTAAACTGGACGGCTCAAACAAGCGCAGGTAACCAGCAATGGTCCGGTATCGCTATGAGCGACGACGGTATGAAAATTATCGCAGGCGTTTACGGAAGCGTTATTTACACAAGTACAGATGGCGGCGCAAACTGGGCATTACGTTTATCATCAGGCTCTGGAAACTGGGCTGGTGTCGCTATAAGTGATGATGGAACCCGCATGGTTGCTGGTATTTCCGGTGGCAACATCAAAACCAGTTCTGATAGTGGTCTCACCTGGACGACCCGCTCCGGCCCCGGCACGGGGGACTGGAACAGCATCGCTAGCAGCAGCGATGGTATGCGCCTTATCGCAGCCAAACAGGATAATGGTTATATCTACACAAGTTCGGACGCAGGCGTGAACTGGACTGCCCGCACTGGCCCCGGCACCGGCTCATGGCATGCCGTCGCCAGCAGCGCGGATGGCCTGAAACTCGCCGCAGTCAATTCCGGCGGAAATATCTACACAAGCACCGACGGCGGCGCGAACTGGACAGCCCGTACCGCCGCAGGCACTGGCACATGGCGCGGATTGGCCAGCAGTGATGACGGAACCTTCCTGATCACCGCCCGGGACGGCGGCAGTATTTACGTGAGCACCGACTCCGGCGCCACCTGGACCGCCCGCACCGGCTCAGGCAGCAGAAGCTGGTACGGCCTTGCCAGCAACGCAACAGGAACTCGCACATCCGCTGCCGCTACATTTGATTATCTTTACACCTCTACCTGCCCATAATGAAAACCCTCCTTGCCCTCACCGCCCTCCTCCTGCCCATGGCAGCCTTTGCCGACTGCACCAACCCCGCCGCCACCGCCGGCAAAGTCATCTTCAATTCCAACACCAAAACCATGCAGTATTGCAATGGCACCAACTGGGTCAACACCGGCGCTTCCATTCCCGGCGCCACACAATCCGGCTGCACCACACCGCCTGGTGTCCCCGGTGCCGTCGCCTACAACCCTACCATGGGCGTGGTCCAGTTCTGTAACGGCCAGAACTGGGTGGATACCGCCTGCGCCGCCGAACGCACCACAGGCGGCCCCGGCTGTTCCGGCAAACCCGCTGGTTCCCTCCGTTACGCCACCACCCCAAACGAACTCCAGTTCTGCGACAGCACCAACTGGGTCGCCATGGGCTTCGGCTGCAGTCCAAGTACCACCACACCCCCTCCCGCCAGCTGTGACTCCACCAACTACGGCCTCACCTGGACAGCCCGTACCGGCCCGGGCACCGGCACCTGGGGCGGCTTTGCCAGCAGCGCGGACGGTACCAAACTCGTCACCGGCAAAAATGGCGGTAACATCTATACCAGCACGGACAGCGGCGTGACCTGGACCGCCCGCACCGGTCCCGGCACCGGTACATGGAAAGGCTTTGCCAGCAGTGCTGACGGCACCAAACTCGTCACTGGTAAAAACAACGGTAACATTTACACGAGCACCGACAGCGGGGTCACCTGGACCGCCCGCACCGGTCCCGGCACCGGCAGCTGGACGGGCTTTGCCAGCAGTGCCGACGGTACCAAACTTGTCACTGCAAAAGACAATGGCAACATTTACACAAGTACTGACAGCGGCGTGACCTGGACCGCCCGCACCGGTGCCGGTTCCCGCTCCTGGATTGGCTTTGCCAGCAGTGCCGATGGCACCAAACTGATTACCGCAGAGTATGGCGGCGAGGTCTACACCAGTACGAACAGCGGCGTAAACTGGACGGCCCGCACCGGTATCGCAGGCGGTTCCCAGCTGTGGTCTGGCGTGGCCAGCAGCGCGGATGGAACGAAACTGGTCGTCACTAACTATGCGTTATATATTCACACAAGCACGAACAGTGGCGTCAACTGGACCACACGCTCAAGCGCCGGGATGACCTACTGGATGGGCGTCGCCAGCAGTGACGATGGCACCAAGCTCATCACAGGCAAAGATGGTGGCTCCATCTATATCAGTACTAATAGTGGAGTATCCTGGACCGCCCGCACCGGCGCAGGCAATGGCTCTTGGAATGGCTTTGCCACGAATGCAGACGGCACCAAACTCGTCACCGGTAAAACCAGCGGCAACATCTACACCTCAACATGCCCATAATGAAAACACTCCTCACCCTCCTCGCCCTCCTCCTGCCCGTGGCAGCGGTTGCGGACTGCACCACGCCCGCCGCACCCGCCGGTAAGGTCATTTTCAACACCACCACCAAAACCATGCAGTATTGTAATGGTACGGACTGGGTCAACACTGGCGCCTCGGTCCCCGCCGCCAGCCAAACGGGGTGTTCCTCACCAGCAGGTACGGCAGGCACGGTCACCTATAACGGCACCCTCGGCGTCATCCAGTTCTGTAACGGGGAAAACTGGGTGGATACCGCCTGCGCCGCGGACCGCACCCTCGGCGGCCCCGGCTGTACCGGCAGCCCGGCTGGCACCATCCGCTACGCCAGCACGCCCAACGAACTCCAGTTCTGCGATAGCACCAACTGGGTCGCCATGGGCTGGGGCTGCAGCGGCTCAGCCGGCAGCCAAACCGGTCTCATAGACTGGTCTTTAGCCCAACAAACTCAAAAATTGAATGCCGCTGACGCTATATCTAACGCTTACTTTGGTTATTCAGTAGCAATCAGTGGAAATACCGCAATAGTTGGAACGGTCCGACAAAATTCTTATACAGGTGCCGCTTATATTTTTACACGCAGCGGGAATACTTGGACTCAACAACAAAAACTGACCGCCTCTGATGCAGCAACTGGAGACTACTACGGAGTCTCAGTCGCAATAGATGGTAATACTGCAGTTGTAGGAGCTAACAGAAAATCATCGAATAATGGAGCCATTTACATTTATACCCGTTCGGGGGGCGTATGGTCTGAACAAGCCAACATACCTGCTCCGGGCATATCTGATTTTTATTTTGGTACTTCAGTAGCTATTAGTGGCGAGACTATTGTTGTAGGGGCGAAGGGCGATTCTAGCGAGACCGGTGATGCACATATCTACGTACGCAGCGGCTCAACTTGGAGCCGTCAACAAGGAATATGGGGCTCAGATCAATCTGTCGGCGATGGCTACGGAAACACAGTCGATATTGACGGAGATACGGTTGTAGTAGGCGCATCTTTTAAAAACAGCATTACAGGCAGTGCATATGTCTATACCCGTAGCGGAACGACATGGACACAACAAACGATTTTAACTCCTGCTGAAACTCTGGCAACCAATAGCTATTTTGGCCATGATGTTGCCATAGACGGAAATACAATATTGGTAAGTTCAATCGGCCAAGAGGCTGGAGGTTATGTCAGAGGAGCAGTATATGTCTTTAAAGATCAAACCGGAAGCTGGGCTCAAGAAGCCAAACTGACAGCATCAAACGCAGCAGATTTTGATTCCTTTGGCGAATCTGTGGATATTTCAGGAAATGATGCAATTATTGGCTCTTCCACAAAAAACTCCTACAGAGGAAGTGCGTATATTTTTAACCGTTCAGGGACAACATGGACTGAAAAAACCATATTAGTTCCCTCTGATGTAGCAGCGAATGATTACTTTGGATTTGCCGTAGCCATAGAAAATGATGCTGCTTTAATTACATCACATCGAGACGATGATTCCGTCTCAAACTCAGGTTCTACATATTTCTTTAAAGCACAGTAAAAAAGGGCCCCTCAGGGCCCCACACCAAACGAAAATTACTCAGCTCGTATGAACGAGTAAACCACATTCCCCACAGGCGAAACCATGCAATGGAAGCGTACCGCGCGCCATTCGCCCATCGTCCCGGCAGGCCGCCCGAACCACTGGCCGTTGCCGTCGTACACCGCGCCAATGGTCTGGCTGCCTACCTTGTTCTGCGGGCTGGCCAGCACCAGGTTGGCACTGTCAAATTGCAGGGCTTTAAAACTGTCTCCAAAGGCTGTCCGCTGGGCAGCTGCCGCATGGTCGGCGCAGGCCTGCAAAACGGGGGTTGCGGGGGCGCTGGGGGCCACTGGCACGGCCACGTAACGGGTCTGGGTGCATCCCCCAAGCAGGGTCGCCATCGCGGCCAGCACCAGCATCACCACCAGTCCACCAAAAATCTCAAAGACACGGTTCAAAATCGAACGCCCATTGTCGCCCTGCCCACCCAACACCAGCTCAGGCTCACGGCGTATTGACTGCTTAGACATCATTCATCCCTCCCTGTAGGATATGTATACTAACAGCCATATAAGCCCGAAACGGGAAATTACAAGCCCTGAATAAGGAAAAAACTAACCCGCCTTCAACAACGCTAGCTTGGCATCAATAATCCGTATCGCTTCCGCCAGCACATCCGCCTGGCTCAGGCTTGTGCCGTCAATCACCACCGCGTCGTCACAGATGATGGTATTATGCTTATCACGGGCATCCCGCGCCGCCACTTGGTCAATCACCTGTTCCAGCGGGGTGGTCTCACCCTTCGCTGAAACCTCCAGCCAGCGCCGGCGCCCGCGCTCGGCCACATCCGCCGTCAAAAACAACTTAATTTCCGCGTCCGGGCAAATGCGCGCGCCGGTGTCACGTCCGTCCAGAATCACGCCCACCAGCTCTTTCCACTTCTGGGCGTAATTGACCTGAAAATCCTTCAGCGCCGCCCGCACCGCTGGCTGAATCGCCACAACGGAGGCCGCCGTACCAATCTCAAGGCTCCGGATCTCATCAGTGACCTCTTCACTTCCCAACCATACACCAAAAACGTTGTCACCTTTGTGCCGGAAATCAAACACTAAGTCCTTCGCTGCCCGTTCAGCTTCCACGGTGTTAGCCGGGTCAAGCCCTTGTTTAATCAAACTTAACGCTACGGCGCGGTACACTGCCCCGGTGTCTAAAAACTTCAATTTATACTTACGTGCCAACGCCTTAGCCAAGGTTCCCTTGCCACTTGCCGTCGGCCCATCCACCGTAATCGCCACTCCCGCAAGCGGGTTTTTGGTCAGGTCGGCAGGGTATAACGTACTAATACTCATCAGGAAAATCTTTCTTGCCCGCAGGCATGTCATTACGTTGGGAGGCGTCATCCCATGGGGACGGAATACGCTCATGCACAGGCACTCTTGGTTGGCTTTTCGCCAGCGTCAACCATAGGTAACCCATAAAATTGAGGGAACTCCACAGCATTCCCAGCGGTATAACATCGTAGCCGGTCAGGCTCTGAATCACACTTCCCACCACACTCACGCTCATCACACCGGTGATAACCATCTCGTGCCACCCAAACCACCCCATGTCACGCAAACGCATCCGCACCAACGGGACAATCAGCAGCAGGCACAGCCCGCTAATCAAACCACTCCAGTCAAACGCGCGCGGCGCCTCAGGCACGGTCGGTGCCGAAACCTCAGGCTGAGAACGGAACGGGTTATGAATCTGCGGCGCAAACCCCACATTCTTCAGCTGTTCCGTCCCTACGGACACATCAACCGGATGACGCTCCAGCTCCATATTGCCAACCGGCTGGCTCAGAGTGGTCAAATCCATCAGGGGCGCAATGAAACTCCCCGCCCCACTACCAATCCCAAGCAAAATCAAAAGAAAACCCGGCAAAGTCGCCACGGTCAAACCAATCCCGAATTCCTTTCGGCCGATACGCCGCCACGGAGCCAGATACCAGCTCAGAAACTCTTGAATCATCTCAGGCATTAATTGAATGTCCCGTTAGCGGCCATTTGTGGCAGGCCGTTAACGATTTTATACGTATCCACCGCCGTGTCTAACAAAATACGGCCCCCAACGGCTTCAGCCAGCGCCGCCAGCAGGATGCAGTCATTCACAAACACATCACATACCCGCTGTTGCCGGGGGCTGAGGGCCGAACCATCCGCCGGAAACGGGTCATGCGCCGTCGCCTCACGGATACTCACGCCCACGCGCTGCCGCTCGTCAGCCGCCATCCGGACAAAATCACTCACCAGTTTCAACCATTCGGCCTTGGGAACCGCAAGGGCCAGCTCATGCCCCGCCGTCCGCAGCTGCATATGCACGGTCACCATATCAGCAGCCATCAGGCTTGAAATTGCTTGGTTTTCTGAGAATTCCGGGGCATGGGCGGGCTTATAGGTCATGGGGGGCACCCTAAGTCAGGGTAAAAAATCGTACCAGTCTTGCCGCCACATCTCTCATCACTCTTGACAATTGCGCTGCCTACCCTTAAATCAGCCGCACGTAGGGGGTATAGCTCAGTTGGTAGAGCGCTTGCATGGCATGCAAGAGGTCAGCGGTTCGAATCCGCTTATCTCCACCAGATATTTAAACACAAGGGCTCCCGCAAGGGAGCCCTTGTGTTTGAATATCTGTGGACATAGGCCAAGTTCAACCAGTCGCGCAGCCCGGTTCGACCCGAAGGGCAACGCTTTTTCAAAGGGCGTGCGAAGCTAGCTAATAAATCTAAAAGCGTAATCCGCTTGTCTCCCCCTCCCCCAAGAAAACCCCTCACTTTGAATATCCGTGCATCTAAGCCAAATTCACCCTCAAGCCACACCAGCTTCGCCCAAAGGGCGAAGCCAAACACGTCTTTTCTCTTAAAGCACTAATGCCGCGCCACCTTCACAACAGAAATCCCCTCCTTTGCCTTTCTCACCTGCACCATGTCCCCACTCACCAACTCGCCCCCCAGCAACAGCTGCGCCAGCCGGTTCTGCACCTCAGTTTGAATCACGCGCTTCAACGGCCGCGCTCCATACACTGGGTCATACCCACGCTCACCAATCCAGTCAGCCGCCGCGTCATCCACATCAAGCCCAATCTGCTGCGCCGCCACCAACTTCTGCAAACTGGCCAACTGGTTGCGCACAATCCCGCGCATCACACTCTTATCAAGGCGGTTGAACAACACGATATCATCCAACCGGTTCAAGAACTCCGGCCGGAACGCACCGCGCACCACACCCATCACTTGATCGCGTGCACTTTCAGCTACAGCGCCATCCGGCAGCGCCGCCAAAAACTCACTGCCAAGGTTGCTGGTCAGAATAATCACCGTGTTCGTAAAGTCCACCGTCCGCCCCTGCCCATCGGTCAAACGGCCGTCATCCAGCACTTGAAGAAGGATATTGAACACATCGGGGTGCGCCTTTTCAACCTCGTCAAACAGCACCACGGAATAAGGCCGCCGCCGCACGTCTTCAGTCAACACACCCCCTTGCTCATAACCCACATAGCCCGGGGGAGCCCCTACAAGGCGGCTTACCGCATGCTTTTCCATG
>JAIXZU010000161.1 GCA_027489415.1 Alphaproteobacteria bacterium | reverse complement strand
TGGGTTCAATCATTTACTCTCTGATCAACACGTCTGTCAGAAACCAAGTAGACGACTACCAAATCGAAATATCCGAAACAATTGCTCTCAAAGCCACAGCACAACTGAATCACGCCGTTGAATTAGCAACCACAGCCTGGGACACAGTCCTCGCGCTGCGGGAAAAAGGCATAGTGAACCGTGAAGCTGTCGAACATACATTGCTCAACATGCTGAAATCCAAGCCGGATATCTT
The DNA here is from genome assembly GCA_027489415.1 of Alphaproteobacteria bacterium. Classification (GTDB taxonomy): domain Bacteria; phylum Pseudomonadota; class Alphaproteobacteria; order UBA2136; family UBA6156; genus UBA6156. The sequence continues at coordinate 15,044 of JAIXZU010000161.1, read as the reverse complement.
CGGCCTATACATGGAGTGGGACCCCAATACATACGATGGAAAAGACAAGGATTACGCCATTATTTACGGAGATAACAAAACGGGGGGATTCGTGCCCTACGTCTACAAAAAGCCGGATGGAACCTACAGCGTTGAAAAAGGCGGCCTAGCCTCAAATTTATCCACCGGGGATTATTACCTACTACCCAAGCAAAACCAACAAATGAATATCATTGAGCCCTATTACTACCCTGTGGAAAACAGGCAGGTTCTCATGACAACTCTCGCCATCCCAATTATTGAAAACGGCAAATTCCTCGGGGTCTCCAGCGCGGACTTCGAACTCAGCAATCTCCAAAAAGTGTTCGCGGACGTCAAACCGATGCAAACCGGAAGAATGGGTATTCTCAGCGAAAAAGGTATCTGGGTTGTAGCCCCCCGTCCGGATGAGCTGAACAAAGCCATTTCGGAAACCATGCCGCAAATTGCCGAAATCGTTGCAAAGGCCGCATCAACTCAACAAACGCAACAGGAAACGGTCGAACTGGCGGACGGCAACTACCTTACGTCAATCAAGCCCCTCACGATTGGCGAGGCAAAGCAACAATGGTACGTAGTAGTTCAGATACCGGAGAGCACAGTTTATGCCTCCGTAACATCCATTCTGAATCAGCTGATTATCTCCGGTCTCGGCGGCCTCGTGGTCCTGGCCCTGCTTGTCTACGTCTTCATGGAGAGAATGCTCCGCAAGCCACTCAGTCATCTCAATGAATGCATTGGAAAAATTAATAATGGACACTATGATATCTCCGTTAAGGGCATAAACCGGCAGGACGATATCGGGGCTCTCAGTAAGGCGGTAGAAGCCTATCGTGCTAGCAGTCAAAGCCAGCACATCTTTAAGCAGGAGCAAGAACAGGTTCGCCAAGAGAAGGAATCCATGGAAACCCAACGCAAAGAATCACTCCGCAGCCTTGCGGACCGCTTCGGGCGCGTAGTCGGCGGAAGCTCTGACCAAAATGTCGCTGGTAATCAGGAACCCAATTTCAATGAAGTCGCAAACGCCAGCAAGGAAATGCAATTAGCCATTGAAGAAGTGAACCAACAAATGGTGGGGGTTCAGGATGTCATCCGCACCGCCGTCAAACAATCTGCGGAACTCCACAACAACGTGGAATTCCTCAAAGAATCCTCCCAGCACATCAGCAAAGTCACCGTAATGATTACTGACGTAGCTGAAAACATTAACCTTCTCGCACTCAATGCAAGTATCGAGGCCGCTCGCGCCGGGGATGCCGGCCGTGGCTTCTCAGTAGTCGCGCAGGAAGTTAAAAAACTCTCGGAACGTACCGGCTCAGCCAGCGATGAAATCGCGACCCAGGTCCGGGATATGCAATCGGCTGTGGATAGCTCCGTCACCATCATTCAGAACATTGTGGAAACCATTAAACATGTGGATAACGCAAGTAACACGGTCGCAGCCGCCATCGAAGAGCAATCCGCCTCAATACGCTCCATCAGTGGAAGCGTACAACATATTCGCCACAAGGCGGAAGAGCTGGTGAATTACATCGCCAAAGGTTCCTAACAATCAACAATAACAATAAAGGACACGATAATGAAACACATCCTCCCTACCCTCACACTCATGGCCACAGCCTTAAGTGCGCAATCTGTCATTGCAGATGATACCACTACCCAAAACAAAATAGCCGGCGGAGACATAACCGGGAGCCTTTCCCTGACAACGGACTACACCTTCCGGGGCATCACTCAAAACGACGAAAAACCCGCAATCATCGGTGCACTTACCTGGGCTCACGAAAGCGGCCTTCACCTGGATGGCTTTGCAGCCCCCGTCGACTTTAACAACGACAGCAACGCAAGCATGGAGCTCGACGGCGCGATTGGCTACAGCCATGCCTTCTCGAACAACCTGACCGGGGACGTCTCAATCTGGTATTATTCCTACCCGGGTGCCGAAGATTCCTTTAATTATAACTATTTTGAAGGCGTAAGCTGGCTTCAGTATGACTTCGGATTCGTAGCCGCCAAGGCAACACTGGCTTACTCACCGGAATATTCGGCAAAATCCGGTGCCGCACTCTACGGTGAATTCGGCCTCACTGCCCCAGTCCCAATGGTAGAGGGGTTAAGCCTCTACGGCAGTGTCGGCCGTCAGGACATCGACGACAACGCAACCTACGGTTATCCTAACTGGAATAACTACAAACTGGGCGCAAGCTACGAACTCCCTTCCAACTTCACAGTGGCAGCGGACTACATCGACACATCTCTCAATAAAAACCAGTGTGCCGATGGCTGCGAAAGCCGCTTCGTACTATCTGTCACTAAAGCTTTCTAAACGGCTCGAGTCATGCAGAGGCCCTCGGGCCTCTTTCCTTTTGTCATCCTCGAAAATTTTTTATGAAGAGATTTCTATTTGCCGCCTTGGCAGCAGCCAACTCCTAATCATCATACATTTTGTGGCAGTTTTCTGCCCTCTTGACAACTTTCATCCAGTCTCATCACACTGTGCAGCCTACTAACAAATAAAATAAGTAATAGGATAATCCTCATGAGCAAAATCGCCTTCACTCTGTCAGCATTGCTGGCCATTCCAGCTGCGTCTTTCGCTGCCGAAATGGATATGAAAGCTGTTACAGCTTCAGTCTCAGCTGACATGAAAACGAAAATCTCCCCTGCCATCATCGCAGCCATCAAGGCCCAGAACACCGAGCACGCCTCTCTGGACGCCGCCGGCATCAAAAAGCTGGATGATCAATGGAAAGCAGAAGTATCCGCAGCTTCCAAGCCGCTGATCGACAAAGTCACCAAGAACGCCGTCTCCGCAGAACTGAAGAAAATCCAAGCTGCTAGCGGCGGTAAGTATGTCGAAATCTTCGTGACCGACAACAAAGGGCTGAACGTCGGCCAAACCGGCATGACCTCCGACTACTGGCAAGGCGATGAAGACAAGTTCACCAAAGTCTTCCCAACCATCGGCACTCACTCCGAAGCCCCTGAATTCGACGAATCCGCCCAAGCCTTCGTTGGCGAAGTGGACGGTACGATCGTTGACGGCGGCACCGCCATCGGCGCTTACACGGTCAAAGTCAAAGCCGAGTAATCACCTACTCCCTACCCCCGGCTTTAAGGTATTCCTAAAGCCGGGGTTACTTTCCATTCAAAATGTGTAGGGCTACCCCCATGACTATCAGCCGCAAACTCCTCCTTATTCTCGCAGTCCTCGTCACGTTGATTCTGGTTGTATCAACAACTTTAGCAACTTTCAGCCAGTCACTGCTTCTGCACAGTCTCTTTAATGAAAAAGTTTCAACAGTTTCAACGCAGTTAGCGGCAGCAACTCAAGGCGCCCTCAAATGGGGTCAGGCCAGCGCCGCAGAAAAAGTTTACACGGACTTCACAACCTCAGTTGCAGACAGTCGCCTCGAAGCATTCTTTGCTATCAAAGCGGACGGTTCAACTCTCTGGGAACACAACGAAGATCAGGAGCATTACGAGTTCATCAAAAAGTACCTCGCCAAACAGGCAGAGGACGGTGAAACTCCAAAGAACCACGTTTTTGAAGAAAGCGACCACGTCGCAGTGCTCAACAGTATTATAAATCCGGAAACCCAAAAGCTGATCGGCACAACGATAACATTCTGGAACAATGACCATCTCAGCGGGCTGGCTATCAAACAAGCCCTCATTCAAGGTGGTGTAGGCTTCATACTGCTTCTATTAGGCCTGGGCGCACTTACATTCATTATTCGCAGCATTCTCGTAGCGCCGGTGCATGCTCTGGTTCACATGGCCTCACAATTAGCTGCCAAATTGGATGCCAGCATGTCCGAAGTCTCCCGCACCACATCGGAAATGTCCTCCAACGCCCAGCACACCACACAAAAAACTAGCGCTGTGATGCAAAACTCCTCGCAAACCGCAGCTAACGTTCAGCAAGTTGCTGCGGGCGCGGAGCAACTCTCATCCTCGCTTGTAGGCGTATCCCACACTGTGGATGAAACCGGCCAACTCGTGGAAGGCGCCATCCAACAGGCAAATGCCAGCCGCGAAGTCATTGCCTCGCTCTCACAGGCATCTCAAAACATCTCGCAAGTCACGAATATGATTGCTGAAATAGCCGGCCAAACCAACCTTCTCGCCCTTAATGCCAGTATCGAGGCCGCCCGCGCGGGGGATGCAGGCCGCGGCTTTGCCGTGGTGGCAGACGAAATCAAAAAGCTCGCCACCACCACAACCCAAGCTACTGCGGACATCACCAATCAGGTTAAGCAAATGGCCATCACCGCGAACAGTAGTTCCGAGGCCCTGCAAAACATCGCCGGCTCAGTGCAACGTATTAACGAACAAACCAATATCATCCGCACCGCAGTGAACGAGCAATCGGGCGTGACACAGGACATCACGCGCAACATGCACGAAGCCTCAACCCACGTGCAGGAGGTGGACCACCAACTGGCGGATGTCAGCCAGGCCGCCAACGCAACCGGCGAAATGTCGTCGCAATTGCTGGAACGCATCAACGGCCTGAAGTCGGACAGCGACAAAATCGTGCTGGAACTGAAGAAATTCGGCCAACAGATATAACCGTCCCTCAGCGGCGTTAAAAAACAGAGCCTGGCTCCGTTTTTTCATACATAACAATATGAAATTCGAACACGACATCCCCCCTCACCCCTGCTAAATTACACTATGTCCCTCATCCCTCTTATAGCTGCCGTTGTCTCAGGCCTGTGTTTTACTGCACTGGGCATTTTATTGAAACGGAACACCTCCAGCGGTGCTAACCCTCTCATTCTACCCAGCTGGCTTGCTCTGCTGTTTCCCATCTGGTGCCTAACCTTCGTCACGTCACACGCCACAGGCGGCCTCACATTCAATCTGGGAATGGATGCTCTCAAATGGCCATTCCTGTGGGCATTATGCACGGTTAGCACCACAACACTACTTGTCTGGTTGCTCCAGTCTCTCAGTCTTACGGAAGTCGCAGGCTATAAAAAAGCCCTGCTCACATTACTAGCTTCCGGGGCGGATATCTTCATTTTCCACACCGCCTTCCCCATCATCACCATCTCAGCCTTGGTATTTATCCTTATTGGCAGCATAGGCATCGGCAGTGCCCGCCACAAACTTCCCAATCTTTACCAAGCCGCTGCCATTGTAGGCTGGTGCTGTATCCTCACGCTGCAAATCAGCGCCTATAAACAGGGGCAGCTGTACCAACCCTCCACCATGTCCCACACGGTTTTGGCACAGGGCATTGCTACATTCTTTTACTCACTGCTGTGGCTCATTCCAGCCATCAACAGGGAAGGCCTCCCCAAACTATCTAAAGCTGCCCCCATATTAGCCGTCGCATTTACAGGTGTTGTTATGGAAGGCTTTGCCTACGCCGCCCTCCCCCTCGCCGTAGTCATACTTGTCACCATGTCGGGCGCTGCCCTGTTTGCAGTCCATGACCTCTGGAACGGGGACCTCCCGCGAACCAAACGCAGCTACGCAGCATTGGCAGCCATTGCAGCTGGTTTCTTGCTTTTGGTTTTGCCAAAATAACTTTTCGGAAATCTAAAAACAGAGTACCACCCCATCATGCACACGCCAGACACCCTCCACACCGCTCTCAGCACCATGAACATCCCCTTCGAGGTCTACCACCACCCCGCAGTGTTTACAGTGGAGGAAAGCGCCGCCCACATCGCGCACATACCAGGCGCCCACATCAAAAACTTGTTTGTGAAGGACAAAGCCCGCAATTTTTATCTCATAACCGCGCTGGAGGACCGCCTCCTCAGCCTCAAGTCCCTCGGCAAACACCTGGGCGCGAAGGACAACCTCTCGTTTGCGGATGAAACCCTGCTCATGGAGCACCTCGGCGTCACACCCGGCTCAGTCACCCCCCTCGCCCTCATCAACGCCAAACCCGGCAACCTTCGCTTTATTCTGGACAGCGCCATCATGGCCCACTCCCACGTCCTCCCCCACCCGCTCACCAACACGCAAACCACCAGCCTGAAGTCGCAGGACCTCCTCCGCGCTATCGAAAGCTGGGGCCACAAAGTGGAACAGCTTGACCTCGGCCTCTTCCCAAGGTCATAACACTCCCATGAACATGAAACTCCTCTCTCAGGCGGCAGTGGCACAAGCCAAAAATCTTCCCTCCAAGGGCACTATTCGCGTGCAGTCTCTCTTGGAAAGCCACTCGGGCGAAGTTCTCGGCACCATGCTGCTGTTGGTGTCCATACCCGGCCTGCTGCCCAGCACGGGCATTCCTCTGGGTAGCCTCTTTAGCCCGGCCATGTTCCTTGTGGGCCTCGCGTGGGTTATGGGCAAGCATCAGGTCAAACTGCCCCGCAAGGTGAACGACTACGAACTCAAAACCGAAACCGCCCGCAGCATCCTGCTCAAAATGGCAAAGGCCTACCAGTACGCCGAGAAGCTCTGTAAACCCCGCCAAGTTAACCTCACCAAAGGCTTATCCCTGCGCATCATCGGTGCGGCAGTCATGCTGAATGCCTTTATCGTCTTTTTACCCATTCCGTTCGGCAACACACTTCCCGCACTGGCCAACATCGTGCTGGCGCTGGGGGTTCTGTTCCGGGATGGCATCACGGTCATCATCGGCCATCTGCTGACCCTCTCCAGCATCATCATTGGTACTATTCTGGGCATAACCGCGCTCTGGGCCATTCAAAAACTGTTCTAGCAGTAGCCGCCTTGCGAAATCCACTTGAAACAATACCATTCACATGGCATAAACCGCCGCGTGTAGGGGAGTGGCTCAATGGTAGAGTAGTGGTCTCCAAAACCATTGGTTGCAGGTTCAAGTCCTGTCTCCCCTGCCACTTTCTTCCCCGATATTTTCTCCGAAGCTTCAAAAGGTATACCAAACGGCGCTTTTGTGCCGTTTTTCCTTGCCCTCAAGCGGTTAAGTGCCTATAAGGCTCCCATCAGCATGTAATTAGGCCAAAGGCCATTTGTAGAAGGAGATTTTCCATGATTAAGCCCCGCCACCTCACCATGATAGGTACCGGCTACGTTGGCCTCGTAAGCGGCACCGCCTTTGCCGAACTCGGCTTCAAGGTCACCTGCGTGGATGTGGACCAAGCGAAAATCGACAACCTCAAAAACCACGGCATCATTCCCATCTATGAGCCCGGTCTTGAAGAAATGGTGCGCCGTAATGCCCAAGCCGGCCGCCTGAACTTCACCACCAACCTCGCTGAAGTAGTCGCGGACTCCGACGCCATCTTCATCGCCGTCGGCACCCCGCAGGACGAAGACGGCTCCGCGGACCTCCAGTACGTCGAAGCCGCCGCCAGCCAAATCGCCCCTCACTTGCAAGGCTACACGGTCATCGTCAACAAAAGCACCGTTCCGGTCGGCACCGGTAAACTGGTGGAGGACCTCATCCGCAAAACCAACCCGAATGCGGACTTCGACGTAACCTCCAATCCCGAATTCCTCCGCGAAGGCGAAGCCGTCCGAGACTTCATCAAGCCGGACCGTGTCGTCGTAGGCGTCGAAAACGACCGCGCCCGTGAAATGATGGCAGCCATCTATAAGTCGCTGACGGACCAAGGCGTCCCCCTCCACGTCACCAACCGCGCCAGCTCCGAGCTCATCAAATACGCAGCCAACGCCTTCCTTGCCACCAAAATCACCTTCGTGAACGAGCTCATCTCGCTGTGCGACAAAGTCGGTGCGGATATCCTCTCCGTCTCCCGCGGCATGGGGCTGGACAGCCGCATCGCGCCCCGCTTCCTGCAACCGGGCCCGGGCTACGGTGGCAGCTGCTTCCCGAAGGACACCAACGCCTTGGCCAAAACCGCCCGGGACCACGGCGTCCAACTCCGCTTGGTGGAAGAAACCATCACCACCAACCAACTCATTAAGGAAAACATGACCGACCGCATCATCAAGGCTGTCGGCAGTGTTGAAGGCAAAACCATTGCCGTCCTCGGCCTCGCATTTAAAGCGAACACGGACGACATGCGCGACGCCTCCTCCCTCACCATCCTACCCAAGCTCGCCAGCCTCGGCGCCAAGGTCGTAGCGTTTGACCCCGCCGCCATGCCCCGCGCCAAGCAGCTCATGCCCAACCTCACCTACGCCGGTAGCACGGAAGAAGCTCTCAAGGGAGCGGACGTAGCCGTCATCCTCACCGAATGGGCGGACTTCCGCTCGCTGGACCTCACCACTGTCAAACAGTCACTGGCCAACCCCGTGGTGGTGGACCTCCGCAACCTCTTCACCGGTGCGGAAATGAAGGCAGCCGGTCTGGAATACCACCCGCTCGGTCGTCCTGCCTAAAATCAAGCACTTAAAAAAAGCCCGCAAATGCGGGCTTTTTTACATTTTTGGGGGCCTATATATTTATAATGAAACATAAATGTAAATTGTTCCTTAGTTGTAAAAATAATTATTTACAACTATATGTTGCATGATATGATTTGACTATCAGACAACAGATAAAACATATCAATTGTCTGAAAAAGTGAAATCAAAACAGTAACAAAACGCAAAACAACAATCGAAAGCATCCCCCATGATGACCGAGCTGCCCTTTGCACCACTTTCTCCGCGCCTCCGCCGCAGCAGCACGATAGCGACTGAGTTAAGACGACTGATTTCCAGTGGCCAACTAAACCCGGGGGACCAACTCCCCACGGAGGCCACCCTCTGCCGCCAGTTTGGCGTAAGCCGCACAACACTGCGGGAAGCCATCCAAATGCTACGCACATCCGGCCTCCTCGATGTCACTCCCGGCCGCGGTTCCTTTATCCGCACACCAGAACTTTCCCAATTACTGGGGGACCTCTCCCTCACCGCCCCTGCCCTGCGCTGTAATAATGCGGATATCTGCCACGTCCGCACCGTCCTGCAGCGGGACGTTCTCAGCCGTCTCATGCGCCTGCAGCCCAACCAACGCGGGGAACTCCATGCGTTCACGCTCAACCGTCAGGCCACGCCTCAGGAGAACGCGGAAACCGAATCCAACTGGCACCTCCACATGGCACGCCTGTCGGGCAGCATGATGACCCACATCCTCCTGCAAACCCTCCTCGCACTGGAATCTCAGGAGCGCATCAAACGCTTCATGAATCCGGACGAAGTCATGCGCACCATCCAAACCCAAATGCGCATCAATGCCGCACTGGTGGATGGCGACCACGCACTGGCCGAACGCGTTCTGGTGCAGTACCTGAATCCATCAGCACCACAAGCCATGGCACAGCCTGCAACGTCGCAGGCCGCGTAAAAGGGCCAAAGTCAGGCAGCCGCAAGGCTGCCTGTTTTTGTTGGGAAATTATCAAACCCATATTTTAGCCTGTGGCCTTCCCACAACGTCGAACGGCGTTTACACACTCAAAGCCTTGCCTGCCGTGGTTTCCCGGCCTATGGTGCGCCTCATGTTTACCGTTCTTACACTCATCGGCGGCCTTATCTTTGTCGCCCTTGGCGGGGCAGCCCTGCTCCGTGGTACAGCAGGCCTCGCACTAGCTGCTGGCGTCCCCCATTTCATCATTGGCCTTGCTATTGTCGCTTTCGGTACCAGCACGCCGCAGCTGTTCACAGCCTTACAGGCGTCCTATTCAGGTGCTGCCGAAATGGCTGTCGCCACCGCCGTCGGCTCCAGCATTTTCAATATCTTTGCCACATTAGGCGTGGTCGCCATCAGTGGCGGCGCCGTTCATCTGAACAAGCGTATCTGGGTGCGCGGTAACATCGGCCTCACGCTTATCGCCCTTATCGCCGCTGGAACGGTGTTCTTCTTCGCCCTCTCAGGCGTTGCCATTCCCCGCTGGGTTGGGGCCTTGGCCTTGCTGCTCTTGGTCGGCTACGTCGTAGCCGCCTATGCGTATGACCACAAACACCCAACTCCCATTCCCTTCCTGAAGGACGTTAAAAAGCTCCACCCAGCCATACTCGGTGGCTTCTTCGCTTCAGGCCTCTTTGGGCTTATTCTGGGCGCCAATCTGCTGGTGGATGCCGCCAATCAACTTACTCTCACTCACGGGCTCAACCCGCGCTTCTTAGGCCTCACCGTCCTTGCCATCGGCACGGCCCTGCCACAGCTTGTCGCGTCGATGGTAGCCTTCCAGGACAAACAGCACGCCATGCTCCTCAGCAACCTCATCGGCAACACGATTTTCAACCTCTTGGGCATCTGCGGGCTGCTGCTGGCACTGAATACCGTCACCATTCCCTTGGGCGGCCTAGTGCTCACCAGCCTGATGGTCCTCGCCGGCGCCACCATCGCCTTCATGGTCTTCACGCATCCCTCGATGCGCCGCTTCAAACGGGCGGAGGCAATCCTCTTCATCCTCGCCTACATTCTCTATCTGGCCTACATGGTCCACAGCCTCTAAATAGAATGGCCCCACAAGGGGCCATAATTCTGTCGCGCAGCGACATCTCTATGAACTGCACGCGCGAGGCTCAGTCGGTCATCCAGTTGGTGTTTTGAAGGACCGACGTGTACGAGCGTACACGAGGTTCTTCAAAAACCGACTGGGGGCCGACTGAGTCCGTGCCTTAGTCAAACAAATCAAATAAGGACTTCATTTTGCTCTTCTTCCCATACTTCTTGTACCGGTAATCCTCATAATCATCGTCATGATAATGATGTTTAACCGGTTTTTGGGAATAAGCCTGCCGATACTCCGAATAGTGCGCGCGGTCTTCGGCAACGGCGTGCTGCACGGCACCCAGCAGCTTTTCAAGCTCGCCTTTGTCCAGCCACACACCGCCACTCACGGGGCAGCGGTCAATCTCAATCCCATCGCGGCGGATCTGCTGCATCGGGGTCTTCCCATCAATCGGACTAATCAGTAATGGCATAAGTCATTCCTCCTTGTTCGTTATGCCTCGTAAAAAAACCATGCCCTCGGTTCCCCCTCAACCGAAACACGACATAACCACCCCCATAAAACGACATTTCAATATCTTAACAATATATGATGAATTCACCCCCGTAATTCTCATCTCTCCCCCCCATTTCTCCCCAAATCTGCTAGAATACATTATGCGAAATACCACCACCTTCCTGCTTCTGGCCGTTATCATGGCCATCCCCAGCCTTTATGCCATCGGCCACCTTCCCTATCCGCTCATCGCCGCCAGTCTTACGGCATCCACCGCGATCCTCTACCTCACCCTCAATCCTCACAAACTCACCCTCAGTTCCTTGGTTCCTTCGGTTCGGGGTTCCTTCTCAACCCCTTGGCCCCTTGCCCTCCTCATCATCGCTCTCGCGCTCTCAACCACGGTCAACCACCAACCGGTTCCCACCTTCCTGCCCACTGCCTGGAACCAGCTCATCAAGCCCCTCTGCGGCGTCGGCCTCTTGCACCTCATCACACCACTGGCACTGGGGTTTGCGGCTTGGTCAATGAGCATTACCGGCCACCCATGGCCCCAAATCAACAAATTTGCCCTCACCCTCTTTACCTGTTTGCTGATGTGGCCGGACGGCGCCGCGGACCTCCCCGCCCTTGGCCTCCTCATCCTCTCGCTCTCCGTGCTCCTCACCCGCCAGCGCATCAGCTGGCCGGAACTCGGCGCCATCATCCTGCTTCTTGCAGTTGCCTCCACCGCCCGCGCCATTTTCATCTATCTGCCGGTACTGATAAGCTTCTCGCTCCTCGCCGTCTGGCCCAAGCGCGCTATGGCGGTGCTCATCGGCTCACTCAGCCTCCTCGCGGGCATGAACCTCACTCTCCCCACCTTCCCGGCTCTTAACTGGATGGACCCCACCACCCTCGCCGGCCTCGCCCTGTTAATAATCGTCACAATCCAGTCCATCTATCACTGGCGCTGGTGGCCCATGCACCAGCACGCCGCCTGGGGCATCGGCGCCCCCATGCTGGTAATCGCCCTCCACAACCTCTCGGAAACCCCCTCATTCAGCCTCTGGTACGGTGCCATCTACCTCGCCCCCGCCCTGCCGGTCATCACCTACACCCTCCTACGGCCAACCTATAAACACACATAAAAAAAAGGCTCCCGGAAATCCGGGAGCCTCGCTATCAGTTACGCACGGCGCAAACCGGCAATCAGGTTCCAGCTCTTGCCGCCAATGAACCGAAGAATCGGCCATCCGCGGTAAAGCACCAGCCACGTGAGGCCGACCAGAAACAACCACCCGCCGACCATAGTGCCATACACCACCACCCACGGGAATGATCCCCCGCCATAGTTGCGCAGGTAGGTGTCCGGCTTCCAGTACTGGCTCCACGGCCAACGCTGATTGATGACCGCATCGACAAGACCATCCGGATCCGACTCAACGAAGATGTTGTTCAGGTTGGGGTCGTTCTTGGACCACAAATTCCAGCTCACCGCAATCGTCACCGGCAGGTTGTTCGTCTGCACCGTATTGGAGATCGTCTCGATCACGTTTTCGTCAAAGCTGAGGTCACTCCAACGTGCCTCGTTGCCAAATTTCTGGGTCGTGTACTTGTGCTGGTCAACCGGTGCCTCCGGGTTGATCGGCGTCTGTACAATCAACACGTTACTGGCGGAGTTGTTAACGACCTCCTCAATCTTCGAGTGCGGATAAATCCGCGTCGTCACGAAGTCGATGATAAACGACACCGTATAAGCGGCCACCAGCAACAGAAACAGCCACTTGCGGACATTACCCGCCACCACGGCTCCTTTGGCAGTCAGGTTTGCCACCTGTCCACCGCGGCCCCACGAGTCCTGAGAAAGACTCTTCTCATGTTTCATCATATCAGGCATCAGCCCCTCCAAGGAAAAAAGATGAAGATCATATTACGATTCACAGACATACCAAACAATAACCCCAAAGTATACAAAAAAGCCCACCCCCATCAGGGGGCGGGCTCTTTCAATGAACGATTTCGTCGGTGGGCCGCCCCTGCAAAGCCATTTCACTTTGCAGCGCTGCTAACCTCTTATCCAACTGCGCCAGGTTATCGCGAGATACCCGAGACGCCTCTTCCAGCTCTGACAGGGATTCAGAGAGATTGATGTCTTTCAACTCCTCTCTCAAATAATCCATAAGCTGGTTACGCTCGGCAAACTCTCGCAAAACACGTTTGTACTGGCTGTCATAGAACGTCTTGTACTGCCGGTGCGGCTGCACCAGTCGTCTCAGATAACTCCACATATCGCCCTCCTGTGGCGCATAAAAGAGACAAGAACGATGCTTACTGCAACGTAGCTCCATCCTTCTCACGTAGAAGTTGAATATCCAAAGCCGCACTGGCAGCACGCATTAACGCTAACTGCTTCTCTTGCTTCTGTTTGGCAACTACAAGGTCATCGGTCTTAAAGTAAAGCAATAGCAGCTCATCAGTCAGTTGCGCAACTTTAGCAACAACCGCCACGGTGCCATCCCGCTCGGTTGCCCTCACCATCAGCACGTCAGGCTTTTCATATTCCCGGAACATATCAGGCATATCCTCACCCTCATGAACCGCAACGAACCCATTGCTGAAGTAGCACTCCAATTTTACGATATCAGGCATCAGCCCCTCCAACGTCAAAAGGTTAAGATTACATATCGATTCATAGGCATACCAAACAATAACTCCAAAGTATACAAAAAAGCCCGCCCCATCAGGGGCGGGCTCTGGATTTGCCATCCACCTCACTCCGCCATCCCGGTCATCACCTACAAACTCCTCCAATCTAACTTCAAACATTAGAAGTAGAAACTAGGGCTTCTGCAAATTCTCCCCCCATCCTTTCCTTTCTCAATTGAAGAGTTATTTCTTCAATCTTTGCTGCTAAATCTTTTATTTCACTAACTTTAGGCAGTGGTTCAAAAATATGCTCAGCATTTTTCATTACATACTCACCATCTAAAATGCGTCCCACAACAGTGTGAACATATGCATTCCGTTTATCAGTAAATCGTCGAGAAATACCTAGATTTGAAGATAATTTAATAAATACTCTACCGTCACCGAACCGCTTTTTAGCAAGCTTAAGTATTCTCTCACGTAGCTCTTTGGGGCCACAGCGCTCAGTAGCTCTCAAGGCTTCTAAAATACCAACGCCTGTTAAAGATTGTATTGTGAACTTTAATTCATGCTCTAATTGACCGTGACGTAAATTTAATTCTCCAAATGCAGCAAGTATATCAGCTTCAGGAAGCTCAGTAGTAACAATTCTATTATTGGACATACGCTTATCCTTTAATTTGATTTATAAAATGAAGATAAGGCTTTAAAACTACGTACACAAACAAAAAACCCACCTTGCGGTGGGTCAATTCTGTGAAGACAGAATAGGCAAGATACCAACAGAACCGTTATCGAGGTCCAACAAGCATCCTTAGAAAGGAGGTGATCCAGGCGCACGTTCCCGTACGCCTACCTTGTTATGACTTAGCCCCAATCAGTGGTAATACCGTGGGCGGCTGCCTCCCTTGCGGGTTAGCGCACCGACTTAAGGTAGCCCCACCTTTCATGGCTTGACAGGCGGTGTGTACAAGACCCGGGAACTGTATTCACCGCGGCATGGCTGATCCGCGATTACTAGTGATTCCAGCTTCATGCCGTCGAGTTGCAGACGACAATCCGAACTGAGATATCGTTTATGGGATTGGCTCCACCTTGCGGTTTGGCGACCCTCTGTCGATACCATTGTAGCACGTCTCACGCCCAAGCCGTAAGGGCCATGATGACTTGACGTCATCCCCACCTTCCTCCGCGTTATCCGCGGCGGTTACCTTAAAGTGCCCAACTGAATGCTGGCAATTAAGGTCGAGGGTTGCGCTCGTTGCGGGACTTAACCCAACATCTCACGACACGAGCTGACGACAGCCATGCAACACCTGTCACTGGTCCAACTAAATGCCCCCTCCCTTTCAGGAGAAGTCTACCAGGATGTCAAGGCTTGGTAAGGTTCTTCGCGTATCTTCGAATTAATGGACATGCTCCACCACTTGTGCGGGTCCCCGTCAATTCCTTTGAGTTTCAGCCTTGCGACCGTACTCCCCAGGCGGCATACTTAACGCGTTAGCTACGGCACGAACCAAGTGAATGGCTCACACCAAGTATGCA
>JAIXZU010000067.1 GCA_027489415.1 Alphaproteobacteria bacterium | reverse complement strand
CCGGCCAAGCACACGAAATCCGTGGTCACGAGAATTTCGGAGGCGACGCGGGCTTCGGGGTCTCTGGCGAGGTAGGCGTCCAGAATGGCGTCTGAGAGCTGATCGGCGAGTTTATCGGGGTGGCCGCAGGAGACGGCCTCTGACGTGAATAGATGTGTGTTTTTCATATGAGCGACACACTAGACTTAGCGAAACGTTGACGCAAGGGGGCGGCGTATGGGAGGGTACAGCGCATGAATAACGACAGCCTTTCCGATTTTCACTTCACCATTACTTACCACGGCCACCCGGTAGGTGAGCTGAACGTACAGATTGATTCCCCTGTTGAAGCTTTAGATATTCCCCACCTTTGCCAAGGTGCTGCCACTGCCGTGTGCGGATTCGTTCCCACTTACCGTGAAGCTGCCGAGGATGAAGAAGCGATGCCATGGGCGGTGACCATCCGGTTTGGTGGCGAAGAAGAAGGACGCAGCCTGAACCGCGACTTTCGGCATAAGGATTATGCTACCAACGTCCTGAGCTTCGTGAATGACGAAGACGAGCCTGATGCGGATATCTGGTATGTGGGAGACATGTTTATTTGCACCCCTGTTTTTCAGCGTGAGGCAGTTGAGATGGGCAAACCCCTTAGTGAACATTTGCAGCACCTTGTGGTGCATGGAATGCTGCACCTTATTGGTTACGACCATGAGCTGGGTGAGAAAGAAGCTGATGAGATGGAAGCCCTTGAACGTGAGATACTCGCTGACATGGGACTACCGGACCCGTACCCACCTGAAAGTGAGAGAAGCTAAGTTTATGATTGAGCGTATGAAGTTGACCATTGCCCGTTGGCGTAAGGCGATGGAGCTGGCACCCCATATTGATGACCTTTATGCTGCTTTTGAAGAGCGTGAAGGTGGTGCCCTGAGCCGGAATGAACGGGAGTTGCTGGAAAACGCCCTCGCTTTCGGGACCACGACGGCTGATGATGTGGGCATGCCGCGTGCGGACATTATCGCGATACCTGATACTGCCGATTTTGCTGCGGTTTTAGCGGCGTTTCAGGATAGCTACCATAGCCGTTTGCCGGTTATAGGCCGTGACCTTGATGACGTTAAAGGGCTTATAACGCTGAAGGATGTGATGGCCCTTGTAGGGAAGGAACATGAGTTTTCGATGGATAAGCTGGTGCGCAGCGTGACGTTTGTGCCGGAAAGCATGCCCATTCAGCGCGTGCTGCATGTAATGAAACGGACCCGTATGCCGCTGGTTATGGTGAGTGACGAATTTGGTGGTACCAGCGGGCTGATTACGCTGAAGGATATTCTGGAAGAGTTGCTGGGCGATATTGAAGACGAGCATGATGACAGCAAGTTGCCAGCGCTCGTGAGCCTTGGGAACGGAAAATTCCGTGTGCAGGGTGATTATGCCCTTGAAGACCTTGATAAGCAGTTCGGGACGCTTTTGGCCGAGAGATATGATGATGTTGAAACGATCGGTGGTGCAATTCTTCAGGAAGCCATGACTGTTCCCGCCAAGGGAGAGGCGTTTAAACTTACGGACCGTGTGCATGCCACTGTGGCGGCGAGTGATGGCCGCAGATTGTTATCGGTAGATTTAAAAATTACGGGATAAGACTGTATGAAGATGCTGACAGGCCAATGGATGGCCAAGAGATTTGCCGCCCCATCCAAACTGGATATGACACTACTGGGCGCAGCCATGACGCTGGGATTTGCGCCTTTCGGGCTTTGGCCTGTGGCTGTGCTGAGCCTTGCGGGGCTGTGGTGGCTGGTGCGACAGGCCGACAGCGTTCGGCCGGTGATGATGATGTCCTTCCTGTGGGGATTGGGCCATGGCATTACCGCCCTGTATTGGTTGCCATGGGCGTTCTTCAAGGATGCTGGCGGCAGCTGGGCTGCTGCGATTGGTGGCGGTGTGCCGGCAGTGATGGGGCTCGCGGTATTTGGAGCCATCCCGATGATTATTGCCTGTGTTGCTGGGTGGTGGATAGGGCGCAGATTCGGTTGGTTAAGTGGTGGCGCAGTGTGGGCGTTCCTGTGGGTAGTGTTTGAGTTCATCAAGGGTTTGCACCCGATGGGCTTCCCTTGGTTGCCGGCTGGAGCGGTTTTTGGCACGCAGCTGTGGATGATGCAGTTGGCTTCCGTTGGAGGTGTATGGTTGCTTTCTGCCCTTCTGCTGACAATGGCTGTGATGGTGAGTTACTGGACACGGCGAGGCTTACTGGGTGCCGTGGTTGTCAGTTTGTTAATGGCCCTGTATGGCGCTGGGAGGGTCCATATGACCCCTGTGGCTGCAATGAATGAGATTGTACGTGTGGTGCAGCCGAATATCCAAAGTGCCCATAAATGGGATGCCCAGATGCGTTGGAACTTCTTGCAGGAAACGTTGAGTGTGGCGCTGAGTGGTGATTTGAGCACGACGGTGCCAAGGACGATCATTATGCCGGAGACGGCTGTCGCGTTTTATGTAGATGAAGAAGATGATGTGCGCAATGCCATTGCCAGCAGGCTGGCAGCCCGTATGCCAGCGGATGGCGCTTTGGTGACGGGAACGGTACGGCGTGAGCCTGATGGGATTTCCACCCGTTATTTCAACAGCTTTACGGTGATGGATGTTTCTGGGGTATTACGCAGCATGTATGACAAGCGTTTGCTGGTGCCGTTTGGAGAGTATATTCCGGGTAGAGCCTGGTTGGAGGCCTTACCGCTGCCGGTGACTCTTCGAACAATGAGCCAGAGCCGGATTGACTTTACCCATGGTTCGCGCAGTCCCTTACTGAGTACGCCAGCTGGCGTGGCTGTTGGACTGATATGTTATGAGGGTATTTTCCCGCTGCAGGTTGCCCGTGCGGCCTTGCAAGCCCGCTACCTTGCGAATATTACCAATGATGGTTGGTTTACCGGGACTATCGCGCTTTACCAGCATGCGGCGCTTGCCCGCCTGCGAGCCGTTGAAACCGGCCTGCCGATGGTACGGGTAGCGAATACGGGCATTACGGTGGTTTATGACGGATTAGGGCGTGAGGTTACGCGCCTGCCGATTAACACTGCGACTTATGCTGATGTTGCTTTGCCACCTGCACAGCCAGCTACACCTTTCCTGCAGTTTATAAGCTCTCTTTTTTAACAAAAAGAATGATTTTATTTTGCTGTAACCAGCATGAAGGCCAATAAATGCAACGCATGAGCCTATTTTGCCGCTTCGCTTAATTTATGAGCTAGAGTATTGTATTCATAAGACCATTCGCTTATACAGGAAGACATGACTAAGAGAACACGCGACCCGATTGATACCCATGTGGGGCAGCGGTTGCGTTTACGGCGCACGATGGCGGGTATGAGCCAGGAGCGTTTGGGAGATTCTATTGGGGTGAGTTTCCAGATGGTGCAGAAGTATGAACGCGGTGACTGCCGCGTGGGTGCGAGCCGTTTAATGAAGATTTCCAGTGCTTTAGGTGTGCCGGTGGACTTCTTTTTCGAGGGGTTTACGGGGGCTGTGCCGGCGGGTTTGAGTGTGGCCGAAGAGAAGAAGGCTTTGGATGACAAGGTGTTCCAGACCAAAGAAAGCATTGATTTATTAAAGGCTTACTACTCTCTTCCCGAGAGTGTGCGCAAGCATGTGCTGGCGATGATCAAGGGGTTGGATAAGGACAGCGATGGCGGCAAGGACAAGCCAAGCAGCTGATTTATTACTTATTTTAAGGGGCCGTGGGGCCCCTTTATTTGAGGCGTGCGAGGTAGGCGAGAATGGCGCATGACAGGAAAATGGCCATTAAACCAACTGGATAGCTGAGGATTGGGGAGGTGAAAGGATTGCCGGGGGTGTTGGTGACGGCCACGGCGAGCAGGCCCCAGACAAGGGTTAAGCCATAATAGGTAGCGGTTAACGGGCTGCGGCGCAGGCGGCTTAGAATGACCAAACCCAAGGTGGCGGACGCAAGTAATGTTCCCAAAGCGGTGGATGTAAGGAAAGTCGGGGGGAAGCCGATGGTCAGGTACAGGCCGCTACCCAGATTGAGGAACATGGCGAGGGTGAGCCAGCCACCGAACAGCCCGAGCATTGGTACGATGACATACTTATAGAAAGGTGAGCTGACGAGTTGGGCGGTGTGGTGGCGGACGGCGATGAGGAGGGCGGTAAGGATGCCTGCGCCCATGAGCAGAATGATGGTGAGCAAAGTGAGGCCGTTGCCGTAGAGCTGGGCGTAGAGCATCCAGACACTGCCCAGCCCCATGGTGGCGGCCAGCGGCCAGCCGATGGCGCGGTAGAGCGGGTTGTTGGCCTCCGAGCGGCGCGCCTGATGGAGGGCGTAGAGAGTGGTGAGGGTGAAGATGACCATCCAGATCGAAAAGGCGTAGCCGGCGGGGGTGGCGGCGGAGGGGGCGTCCGTCGCCATACCGCCCACCGAGCGGCCGAGGCCGGTGAGCGGGTGGAAGGCGCTGGCGAGGAATTGCAGGGGTGCGAGGATGAGGGTGGTGAGTTGGCGGGGTTTCATGGGGAGGGAAGCTTTTCTTTTGGTGAATGTTCCTTACTGAAATATAAATGTAGTTCGTGTTTTGAAACTTGTCTCGTTGGCTTAGCTGTATCGCGCTCAGTTCAACACTAATATACCTTAAACCTTCAACCTTTAACGAGTTAAATATTATAAAATCTCTCAATCGCTTGCATTGCACTTCAATAATCTGAAGTTATAACTTCAAAAAAACTGTTGATTGTTTCAAAAATCCGTATTATAACTCTCATTAAAGGGGAGAATGGAAATGTCTGCAAAAACCGTTGTTGATAAGTTTGGTGGGCCAGCTGCACTGGCTAAGTTGATAGGAAAGGGGCAAAGCACGGTGTCATACTGGCTACAATCCGGTACAATTCCAGCTAAGTGGCAACCTGTATTAATGCAAATAGCCCAAGAGCAGAATGTCTCCCTAATTTCCACAGATTTTATTGAAGTACAGCCTGTAGATACTGTTGCCTCTCTTCCTAAGGCTACCCACTGGGGCGAACTTGCTGTAGGAGATGGAGAAAGCCCTATACCCTGCTATGTCTTGAGTAATGGACAGCGAGTTTTTAGCCTTAAAGGAGTAGTTGTAAATCTCATTGGTACTGAAGGTGGTCAGCTAGCTGAATACATTAAAGTTCAATCACTTCGCCCATATTTGCCAGAAGATTTAATTCCTGCAGAAGATGCTACAATCCCTGCTCTAGTAAAATTTGATACTGGCGGAACGGGCTTCACCCAATTTGCTTGGGGGTTTCCCGTGGAGAGATTTATGGATTTATGCGCCGCTTATTCTGATGCTTTGCAAGCGCATCTAGTTCGAGGAAATGTACTTACGGTGCGTCAGCTTCAAATTGCCAATCAGGCAGTTGGTTTTCTTCGGGCATGCGCTAAAACTGGAATAATTGCCCTTGTGGATGAAGCTACAGGTTATCAGTATGAACGCGCTCATGACGCCCTGCAGCTTAAGTATAAAGTTTTCTTAGAAGAGGAAATGAGAAAGTGGGAAAAGACCTTCCCTGATCAGCTTTGGGTAGAATTTGGAAGACTTACTAAGTGGACCGGCGGCATTCATCAGCGTCCCAAATACTGGGGTAAACTTGTTATGGAGCTTGTTTATGGTTACCTGGATGCAGATGTTGCAAAATGGCTTAAGGAAAATGCTCCAAAGCCCATACATGGTCAAAATTATCACCAATGGCTAAGTTCGCAATATGGATTGAAAAAATTAACTGAACACATCTGGATGGTTGTAGGCATGGCCTCAGCTTGCCAAACGATGCCTGAACTACGTCAGAAGATGGCCGAGCGATTTGGGAGAGAAGCCATACAACTTACCATGTACCTTCCCCCTAGAAGTTAAGATTTCTTATGTAATACCCAGTTCAAATGCTAAACACCTAATCCTGTAAAATGTACATTATTAAGCGTTAAGAATTCCTAGTGAGTTATTGTTCTCATCAATTAAACTAATGTGAATACCTTGTCTTTTTCTGATTTTATTATTCATCGAGGCGGAAGTTGAGTTGGCGTTCGCGTTCGGCGTAGGCGGTGACGATGGTGCTGACCAAGGGGTGGCGGACGACGTCGGACTCCTTGAAGCGGACGATTTCGATGTCGCGCAGGCCGTCGAGGGTTTCGAGGGCGTCCTTCAGGCCGTTCTTTTGCGGGACCCAGCCGTGAGGGCCGCGGATGGCGGGGAGGTCGCACTGCGAGGGGTCCCCCGTCACAAAGATACGGGAGTTTTCACCGAGGCGGGTGAGGAACATCTTCATTTGCGTGGGCGTGGTGTTCTGGGCTTCGTCGAGGAGCATGACGGCGTCCTTGATGGTGCGGCCGCGCATGTAGGCGAGCGGGGCGATTTCGATTTGCCCCATTTCGCGCATTTTCTGCCAGCGTTCGCGGCCCATGGTGTCGTCCAGAGCGTCAAACAGCGGGCGCAGGTAGGGGTCGATTTTCTCTTCAAAGGTGCCGGGGAGGAAGCCCAAGCGTTCGCCGGCTTCCAGCACCGGACGGGTGAGAATGAGTTTGGAGACCTGCCGGTTGATGAGCAGGCTGACGGCTTGTGCGACGGCGAGATAGGTTTTCCCCGTTCCTGCAGGCCCCGTGCCGAAGACCAGTGTGTTTTTCTGGAGCGCGGCGACGTAACGGTGCTGGGTGACGCTGCGCGGCATGAGCTTGAGCAGCGGCGTGGCGATGGTGGTGGAGCCGGAGATGAGGTCCGCCGGTTTCAGTTTCGTGTCGAGGAGGCCGTCCGAGAGGCGCAGGGCGGCCTCTACTTGCGACGGGCTGATGGCGACGCCGTTTTTGAGGAGTTCGTAGAGGTCCTGCAGAACCTGCCGCGCCATTTCCGCCTGAGGGGCGGGGCCGAAGATGGCGAGCTGGTTGCCACGGGTGACGAGCTGGACGCCGAGGTTGTCCTCTATCAGTTGCAGGTGGGTGTCGTGGCGGCCGCAGAGGTCCTGCAACAATTGATTCGAGGCGAAGGTGAGCTGGAGTGGGGCGGTGTCGGTCATTAGCTTGAGTATTCAGTGTTTAGGGTTTGGTGGCAAGGGGGTGGGAAGGAATTAGGAATCAGGAATCGGGAATCAGGAGGACTGAAGACAGCGAAGCGAAGCGTGGGCTTGAAAAAACTGATTTGCCTCCCCAGACTTTGGATATGAACCGCCCCTGTATGAAGGCCGTGCGAGATTTATCCCCGATTGGTGGCCGACAGCCATGATGCTGTTTGTGACACTCAGCAGCATGTTTGTGGGAAATATGGTGCTGCTGATTGTTTACGCGGTGAGCGGGCAGATGAGCCTGATGATGATGCCCCTGCTTGGGGCCTTTGTGACCGGATGTGCGATTACACGGCAGTTGCTGGTGCCGGAGAGACGGCCGAATATGTATGAAGACTAGAGCCATGTGAAAAAAATCAAAACCCCGGTGCATGGCACCGGGGTTTTTTCGTGGGCTGGGGCGGCCTGTTTCAGGCGGCCAGCGAGTTAGGGACAGGGTTGGCGGGTGCCTCCGGTGCGGAAGCGTGCTCAACCACCGATTTGGCAGGAACTGCGCTTGCAGAGAGAGGCGTTTCGAAGTGCTTGTCGTCGTCCGGCTTCGCACGGAGGTGGTCGGGAAGATCCTTCTCCATGTAGAGAGAGGTCGCCATCAGACCGAAGACAAAGAGAAGGCCGGCTAGGAGAAGTATCGACTGAATGTCAGTCATTATCGCCTCGAAGTTAGATGATATCCTGATTTTTGCGGGCTTGTTGGGCCCGATGGGCGTTAATCATTTCCCGCACGACCAGGAAGGTCGGTAGAGCCATGACTAAAGCAGTCAAAAGAAAGCTGTTCATGATGTTCCCTTTGCGAAAATTTATTCACTCTTAAGAATTAAGCGAAGGTGACGGCCAGAACAAGGGCATCAGCTTTCTGGTTGCTTACGGATGTTGGCGAATTTACAGGGTAATACGAGGGTCTTTTCCCGACCTGTTGCAGGCCGCACACAGTGTAGAGCTGGATGGCGGCGGCGTTGGTGGCGTTGACTTCCAGCGTGAGGCCTGCGCAGCCTATTGTGCGGGCGGCGGCGAGTGTGGCTTCCAGCAAGGCTTTGGCGTAGCCCTTGCGGCGATGGGCGGGGGGGACGAAGAGGGTGAGGACATCCGCCATGGTGCCCGGCATGAGGCGGGCGAGGAGATAACCGTGGCTGCCCCCCTGCCCTACGGCCCACATAACGTGATGGGGTTGGGTAAGAAGGCTGTAAGCCGCTTCACGGGTGAGGACGGGGTCGTTCCAGTCCTCCGGCAGCGTGGTGAGGGTGTGGACGTGCATTCCCTTAAGCCAGTTTATAGGTGAGCGGTTTCAGGTAGACCGGTGTTGCGTGGAGGTGATGGGCGGGATTTTCGGCCAGTGTGAAGAGGTGGGTGGCGTCCAGCGTGCTGAGCGGGGTGCCGGGGAGCATCAGGCTTGCTTGGGCGAAGAGGTTGGGCTGCGAGGAGACTTCGGAGAGTGGGACGCAGGCGGCGGGCGTGAGGGCTTCGCCGTGGGGTGAGAAGGTTTGGGTGTAGGCTTGCTGGCCGGCGGCGTCCAGCACCAGGGTGAAGGCGCCCTTTGGCGCATGGGCTGCGACAACCTGACAGGCCAGGGCTTGCAGGGTGGAGAGGCCGATGATGGTGACGGAGGGCTTGAGGAGTTTGAGCGCTTCGGCCGTGGCGAGGCCGAGGCGGATGCCGGTGAAGCTGCCCGGGCCGGTGGTGACGAGGATATGGGTTAGCCCCATGGCATTTATGCCTGATTTTTCAAAGATATTTGCGAGTTCCTGGGGGAGAAAGTCCGAGCTGCGGGCGGTGGGGGTGGTGAAGGTTGCAACCTGACCGGAGGCGGTTTGCAGGGCGAGGGAGAGGCCGGCGAAGGAGCAGTCCAGAGCAAGGCGGGTGGCGTGTGCGTTCATGGTGTGGTTTTGGCGTGTCAGGCATGTTTGGTCAAGGGTTTATAAGGTACTGGAAACAGGAAGAGAGATCCATGACCATCATTCAGGGAGGCCCGACGCCGGTTGCGACCGTAGCGCCCGTGGACATTACGCCGATACCCGCTTTGGCGGAGAAGGCGCTGATGCCGAATATCGCTGTGAAAGCCGCGGCCAAGAGCGAAGCTGCGCCCCACAATAAAGCCTACACCGCGCCCGGAACGGGTGACGCGAAAGGCCGACGTGTGGATGTGGAGGCCTAGCCATTTCCGAAAAATGGGTCTATCATCAATAACAAGACCACCCCAGGTAGGGGACGATGCCGTGGAAAGCATCGGGTAACAAAGGAGAGAGAGCATGACGCTTGAGATTAACGGTTTTAGAACCGCCATTGCCGGACTGCAAAAGCAGGAAGTGAAGGTTGCCAAGGCAGCCGAAGAGATAAACCAGAGTTTTACGGCTGCGCAGAATGCGATTGCCGCTGACAGTGTCGCTGTCAGTGACCGTGCGGCGGTGATTCCCGCTGTGGAAGATGCGGTGCGTGGTGCGGTACTGCCGCCAGAAGGCCAGCTGACCACCGCGATTGTGGATTTATTGCAGGCCAAGACCGCTTACAGCGCCAATGCGGCGGTGGTGCGCGTGACCAGCGACGTGGAGCAGGCGACGATTGATATGATTGGTAAGCGCGGCAGTTAATTGCCACGCTACGACGAAAAATTCCGCCACAGGCGGAATTTTTTGCGCGGTGGCGGGGTTGCGGGAGGAAGGCGGCGGGCGTAGGCTTTCGCCGTTACAAAGAGAATGTGGAGAACACCATGGCCATTGCACGCGCGGGACAGACGCCCCTTAACAGCACGCTTAGCACCAAAACCCTCAAGCGCCTGCTGGCCGGACAGGACGCCGCCCAAACGACCCCCGACAGCAAAGACCCCGTGTGGGACTGGCTGGGCCGTGTGGTAGCCACCCGCAAAACCGGTGACGCGCCGAAGGTGGACGTGCTGCAGGAGCCGCGTTCCCCCCACGGGTGGCTTGTTGTGGTGGCGGATGACCAGCCGTTTTTGACGGATACCATCAGTTTAGCGGTACGCCGGCATAACCCTGACTTGGCCGGCCTATGGCACCCCGTGCTGAGTGTGGTGCGGGAAAAGGCCAAGCTGGTGAGTGCCGACCTTGCGCGCGGCACCAGCCGGAAAGCCATGGAAGCGTGGATTTTAGTGAAAATTGAGGGGCTGAACCCGGCAAGTATTAAGCCCATGGTTGAAGACGTGCGCGAGAGCATTGACCTTGCGCGGCTGGCGGTACGTGACTTTGGGCCGATGCATGACCGGATGGAAGACTTGGCCAGAACTTTTGGCAAGGGCGAGGAACAGCGTTTTCTGGAGTGGTTGCTGGACGGCCATATGATTTTGCTGGGTTACCGGCATTATGATTACCGCTCCGGCAAGGCGGGCATGACGGTGCAGGCCACGGAAGGCAGCGGGCTTGGGATTCTGGCCGAAGTGGATAGCCGCGTGCGGGAGGCGAAGAGGGTTAGTGAAGTGGGGACGCTGGGCCTGTATGTCGCCAGTGAGGACAACCTGATTGTGAGCAAAACGCCGGAGCTGAGCCGTGTTCACCGTGCGGCGAGCATGGATTACGTGGCGGTGCTGGAGCGCAATGCCAAGGGGCAGGTGACGGCGGAGCATCGATTTATCGGGCTTTATACCAGCCGCGCCTATACGGCGGGTGTGCAGAGCATCCCGCTGGTACGCAGCAAGCTGGCGGCGGTGGAAAAGGCCGTGAACTGGCCGCAAAGCAGCTACAACGCGCGCACGCTGATGAACGTGCTGGAAATGTGGCCGCGCGACGAGTTGTTCCTGAGTGACGTGCCGACCCTGCAGCGCTTGGCAGTTGCGACGGTCGCCGTGCATGAGCGCCCGAATGTGGCCGTGCTGATGCGCAGCAGTGAACGCGAGGGCGCCGCCACCGTGATTGTTTACCTGCCGCTGGCGCGGATGAATACGCGGATGCGCGAGAGAATCGGACTGCTGCTGGCTGAGGAATTTGGCAGCGCGGTGCAGGAATTCAAGGTGGAACTGGGCTTTGGTGAGCTGGCGCGGTTGGTTTTCCGGCTGCCGTGGCACCCCAAGGTACAGGTACAGGAGGAGGCCCTGACGCAGGCGGTGCGCACCCTGGTGCGCGGTTGGGATGACGATATGCAGGACGAACTGGTGGCCCAGCACGGTGCGACTGAAGGCATCATGATGTGGCGCGCGTTTGCCCCGCTGGCGGACATTGCCTACCGCAGTGCCACCCCTGCCCTGACGGCGATGGGTGACGTGGCGTTTGTGAATGGCACCGCTGACCAGAGTGTGCGGCTGGAAGAACGTGACGGGCTACGCCTGCGCCTGCTGCGGCGCGGAGGAAGCTGGACATTGGCCGAGCTGATGCCCTTGGTGGACAGTTGTGGGTTAGCCGCATTGAGTGAAGAAACCCATCGTTTAGGAAATGTGTGGGTGCATGACGTGCTCTGCCACCTTCCCGACCAGCCGTTGACCGATGAGACCCGTGCGGCACTGGTGGCGGTGATTGATGCCTGCCTGCGCGGAACCCTTGAAGAAGACAGTTTGAACCGGCTGGCGCTGGGTGCGGGGCTTGGTGTGCAGGAAATTGGTGTGTGGCGGGCCTGGGTGGCTTACCTGCAGCAGATTGACCGCCGCCTTGACCCGCGCAGCGTGCGTGTGGCGGTACGCAACCGCCCCGACCTTGCACGCGCGGTGTGGGAGCTGTTTGAGGCGAGCCACAACCCGAGTATTCCCGCCGCGCGGCGCAGCCGCCTGAGCAAGCCGCTGGTGGCCTTGCTGGAGCGGGAGATCATGGCGATGCCGACGGCCGAACAGGAGCGCGTATGGCGCACCGTGCTGGGCGTGGTACAGGCGACGCTGCGCACCAACGTGTGGCAGCCGTTGCGGGCGGAACGGCAGGAAGCGCTGGCCTTCAAGCTGGACTGCGCCAAGATACCGGGGCTGACCGACCCGCGCCCGTGGCGCGAGATTGCGGTGTATCACCCTGAAGTTGAAGGGGTGCACCTGCGCGGTGGCCGCGTGGCCCGTGGCGGCCTGCGCCACAGTGACCGTGGCAGTGACTACCGCACCGAAATTCTGGGACTGATGACCGCCCAGATGCGTAAAAACACGATTATCGTGCCGGTGGGGGCCAAGGGTGGGTTTTACGTGCGGGGTGGCCTTAAGCCAGTGGAGGCGTATAAGCTGTACATTCGGGCGCTGTTGAGTGTTTCCGACAACTATGACGCCAAGGGCAACGTGGTAGGGCCGCGTGGCGTGGTACGGCTAGACGGCGACGATGCTTACCTTGTGGTAGCGGCGGATAAGGGCACGGCCAAGTTTTCCGACACTGCCAACGGCGAGGCGATTGCCGCGGATTACTGGGACGGTGTGAAAGGAGGTTACTGGCTGGGTGACGCGTTTGCGACCGGCGGCAGCAAGGGCTATGACCATAAGGGGATGGGCATAACGTCCCGCGGGGCATGGGTGAGTGTGATGCACCACCTTGCCGGACTGAACCTTGTGCCCAGTGCGGAACGGCCGATTAGCGTTGTGGGGATTGGTGACATGGCGGGGGATGTGTTCGGCAACGGCCTGCTGCGCGACCGCCATGTGATGCTGGTGGGGGCGTTCAACCACATCCATATCTTCCTTGACCCCAACCCCGACCCTGCGACGAGCTACGCCGAGCGCCAGCGGATGTTTGAGGCCGCAGCCGGATGGGACCAGTACAATAACAAGCTGATTTCCAAGGGTGGAGGTGTTTACCTGCGCACTGCCAAGACGATTGAGCTGAGCCCGCAAGTGCAAGTTCGCCTTGGCGTGAAGGCGACCAGCATGACGCCGGACGAGTTGATACGGGCGCTGTTGAAGGCACCGGTAGATGTGCTGTGGAATGGGGGGATTGGGACTTACATCAAGGCCAGTGACGAGCCGCATACGGCGGTGAGCGACAAGGCCAACGATGACCTGCGCGTGGATGGCAATGCCGTGCGTGTGAAGGTGATTGGTGAGGGCGGAAACCTTGGGATTTCCCCACGCGGGCGGGTTGAGCTGGCGCGGCGCGGTGTGCAACTGAACACCGACGCGCTGGACAACAGTGCCGGTGTGGACACCAGTGACCATGAAGTGAACCTGAAGATTCTGCTGCAATTGGCCATGCGCGCTGGCAAGTTGGATGAAGCTGGACGCGTGAAGTTACTGGCCAGCATGACTGACGAAGTGGCTGGTTTGGTGCTGCGGGATAATGCGCTGCAGAACCTGGTTATCACGCTGGATGGTAGCGAAGACGAAGCCTACCATGCCGACCTGCATGACTGGCAGGAAACACTGGTGCGCAAGGGGGTGATTGACCCGCTGGTAGACTGCCTGCCCAGCCTGCGGGACCTGAAGGCGCGGACGCCTGCGGTTTACACCCGCCCCGAGCTGTGTGCCCTGCTGGCGGGTACCAAGGCGTGGTTGCGGAGTGAAATCCTGAGTGATGCCAAGTTACTGGATTCCCCCACTTTACGCCCACTACTGGTGACTTACTTCCCTGCACCGTTGCAGGCGAAGTTTGCCGACTTCATTGGCCAGCATCCGCTGGCACGGGAGATTGTGGCAACCCAGCTGGCGAACCTGATTGTCAACCGCTTAGGAATTCTGGCCGTACCGCGTTTGATGGCCGACTTTGAAGCGGTGCCCCAGGATGTGGTGCGGGCGCTGGCAGTGGCGATTGCAACCAGTGGCATGAACGAGCTGTGGCAGCAGATGGACGGTTTGAGCGGCTTGCCGCACCGTGCGGTGGTGGCTGTCAGCCAGCGGTGCAAGCTGGTGAGCGTGGTGCTGGCTGCGTGGGTGCTGCGACGCGGCCAGCCGGTGGATGTAACCGGTTGGATTACGACGCTGGGGGCACCGATGCAGGAAATTCTGGCCCAGTTGCCGGGTGTGCTGCGCGGCCATGCTGAAGTGGCCAAATGGATTGAAGAATGGCTGGCGATGGGGCTGCCCAAAGCCATGGCCGGGCGGATGACGCTGCTTTCCCCATTGGTTGTTGCGCCGGACGTGGCGATGATGGCGATGGAAACCCGCAAGCCCTTGCTGGACGTACTGGTACGCCACCTGCGTGTGGGCGAAGCCTTACGTTTGCCCGCGCTGGTGAAGAAAGTCCGCGCAATGCGTGTGAATGACGGCTGGACCCGGCAGGCGGTGCAGAGCATGGGGCAGGAAATCTTCTTCCGGCAGGCGGCGATTAGCCGCAAGTTGCTCGCCCAAGGACAGAGTGTGGAAGGCTGGTTGGAAGGTGTGGAAGGTGGCCTTGACCGCTACAACATGCTGGTGCGGGACATCCTGCGTGAGCGCGACCTGACCGTGGCGATGCTGAGTGTGCTGCTGGGACGGTTACGCGAGCTGGAAGGATAAATTGCGAAGCCCCTCCTACCGAGGGGCTTTTTTTACAGTGTTAGACGAC
The DNA here is from genome assembly GCA_027489415.1 of Alphaproteobacteria bacterium. Classification (GTDB taxonomy): domain Bacteria; phylum Pseudomonadota; class Alphaproteobacteria; order UBA2136; family UBA6156; genus UBA6156. The sequence continues at coordinate 1,720 of JAIXZU010000067.1, read as the reverse complement.
TTCGTCGTATTCGTCCGTTCTGGTGATGGTGGTGGTGAAGGTTGTCACTTTATGATGGTGGCGCGGGTGGGGAGACTCCTTCGGTGCATTCCGGATGGCGATGGGAAGCAGCGCCAAGCCGGCCAGCACGGTGGCCCAGAGAACCACCAGACGGGTTATGGCGGTGACCAGCACGGCCGTACCGAAGGGGACGGAAAAGAGGGTGAAGAGGCCTGCCATTGTGACTTCGGCACCGCCGACGCCGGCGGGCATCATGGTGAGAAACCCGCCCATGGTTGAGAGCGTGATGGCCAGCGTGCCGGAGGCGGCGCCGAAGGAGGCGATGCCGAATTCATTCACCAGATGGCCAATGGCGATACCGACCACACCCCAGCCGACGAAGCTGAGGGCGGTGGTGTTGATGAGCACACGCGGGCCGAGCACCTGAGCGGTGGTGCGGACGAGCGTGAGAATACGGGCAAAGAGCCGAGCCTTACGCTTGCCGGTTGCCCAGTAAGCGATTTTGACACTGCGCGACATGAGGTGCGGAGCGATGAGCGTGGCGATAAGCCCCATGATGAGGCCTGCGCCGACGAGGATACCGATGGTTTTGAGGCGGGGATCGTCCAGCACCAGTAGACACAGGGCGGCGAGGGAGCACATGGCGATAGTGTCGGAGACGAGGTCCATCACCAGCAGGGGGGCGGTGCGGCGGTAGGGATAGCCATGATACTGCTTGATGAGCCAGAGACGGATGGCAGTGCCGATTTTTCCCGGGGTGGGAATGAGGGCGTAGCCGACGGTGTAGTAATACATGAGGCGGTACCATGGCACGTGGAGATTCAAGGCCTTGCAGGCGACATGGTAACGCCAGAAGCGGAGTGTGCTTTCCAGCACTGTGGCGGCGACAAGCCACCAGACGGCGTTCATGGGGATATTGGCGAGGTCGTCTGTCAGCGACTTGCTGGTGGCGAAGAAGGTTATGCCGACGGTGACGGCGACGGTGAGGCCGATGAGGATGAGAATATAACGCTCGGCCTTTTTGATGAGGCTGGGGGAGAAATTCAATTTCATTAGGGGCGCACGTAGCCGATTTGATCCATGACCTTTTCGAGGGTGGCGTTGGCGACTTCCTCGGCTTTCAGGGCGCCGTTTTTCAGGATGCTGAGGAGTTCGGCCTTATCGTTCATGAGTTCGGTGTAGCGGGCTTGCAGGGGCTCCATGGCGAAGACCACGGCTTCGGCGACGGCGTTTTTCAAGGCGCCGTATTGCTGGCCTTTGAATTCCCCTGCGACCTGCTGCGGTGTGCGGCCTGAGAGAGAGCCGAGGATTTCGAGCAGGTTGGCGATACCGGGCTGGCTGGCGGGGTCGTAGTGGATGGTGCCGAGGCTGTCGGTTTGGGCGCGCTTGATCTTCTTAGCGGCTTCGGCGGGCGATTCGTTCATGAGAATCGTGCCCGGGCCGGGTTGGGATTTCGACATTTTTTTGGTGGGGTCCTGAAGGTCCTTCACGCGGGCGCCAGCGCGGGGAATGACGCCTTTGGGTATAACAAATATAGGATTATCCCATTCATCATATTCTAAATTACTTGGATTTTTTTTACGAATCTCGTTTCCTTCTTTCAATTTTTTCTCAAGATTTTCAAATCTATCTTCTAAAGATGAATAAGTTTCTTGTTCCATTTCATTAACAATCGACTTAATCATTATCTCATCCTTTTTTGATTTTAAGTTATTAATTT
>JAIXZU010000136.1 GCA_027489415.1 Alphaproteobacteria bacterium | reverse complement strand
GACCCGCCGCCCGCCGAGATCGACCCTCTCCCCCCACACCTGGCTCGGCCCATCGTCGGCACGGCCCGCACGGGCTTCGCGCAGGACGTCGTCGCGAGTGTCTTTAATAAACGCCAGCGGGTTGAGGGCGTTGTCGTCCTTGCGGACTTCAAAGTGCAGGTGGGGGCCTGTAGAGCGGCCGGTGGAGCCCATCAGAGCGACGAGGTCCCCCGCATTCACGCGCTGGCCTTCCTTCACCGTACCCTTAGACAAGTGCCCGTAGCGGGTGGTGAAGCCGTTCTCATGTTTGATTTCGACAAGGTTGCCGTAGCCCATGCGCCAGCCGACGAAGGTGACGACACCATCCGCTGCGGCGGTAATCGGGGCGCCCATACCATCGGCGATGTCCATTCCACCGTGCCATTTACGGGTTTTGCGGAATGGGTCCGAGCGCCAGCCGAAGGGGGAGCTTAGGCGGTAGGTATCCGTGATAACCGGCCAGAGGTAAGGAATACCGCCGCCGGATGACGTACCAAGGCTACTACGGATAGCTAATGCGAGAGAGGTTTCGAGGGCGATTTCGGCGAAGTCGGCGCGGTCCGTCACCGACGTGACCTGCTGACGGATGACTTCCATGCTGGGAATAACGGCGGGAGGGGGTACTTCCGGACCGCCGCGACCATCCGTGATACCTTCTTCGCCCTCTAAGTCCGTTCCGGAGACGTCAATAATCGTACCTTCGGCTTTCAGTTTATTGCCGAGGGCGTCGAAGCGGTCCAGGCGGGCCTGGAGAACGCCCAATTGCTGCGCGATGGTGCGCATTTGCTCGCGTTCGGCATCCCGCTGGGAGCGGAGCTCGGCGATCATGTCCAAATAATATTTCACTTCGGTGTTACCGGTGAGAGTGGCGGTGAGGCGGGCACCGGCGAAGTCCCCCGCGAGAACCATACCCAGCCAGCCGGAGACTGCAAACAGGACGCCACACACCAGCCAAGCGGAACGAATGCGCATGGTGTGCATGCCGCCGGTATCCGTGAAGGCCACGGTGAGCGTGAGGCGGTGGTTCATCCACTGGCGGAACTGAGGTATCATGCGTGAGTGCTAGATTGCGCGGCGAAGGGGTGAATGGTCAAGCTTTGCCGCCCCATAGATGAGAGGCAAGTGCGGGAATTTGTAGCAGGGGGATTGCAAAGTCATCACGGCGACGGCATGGTTAGTGCAAATGGTGGGAGGGTGTCAACCCCCGGCCGTAAAAGTTTATCAATAACAACGGGATAATGAAGCAATGACTCAGAGTTTTCTGACCAAAAGCATGATGACCCTTGTAGCCGGTAGCGCACTGCTGCTGGTTGCCTGCGGCGACAAAAACAACGATACGGGCGAAACACTTGCGACCGTTAACGGTACCGCCGTTAAGGAAAGCCGCGTGAACGAGCAGCTGGCTCAGATTCCCGCCAACATGATGGAAGGACGTGAAGCTGATGTTAAGCGCCAGATTCTGGACCGTGTGATTGACCAAGAGTTGATTGCACAGGAAGCCAAGCGTGAAAAAATCACCAGCAGCGAAGACTACAAGAAGCAGCTTGCTGCGGTTGAAGCCCAGCTTCAAGCTAACTTCGTGATTGCCAAGAAGGTGAGCGAAACCCTGACGCCTGAAGCCGTGAAGCAGGCCTACGAAGCCAGCAAGGCCAACAACGCCTTCCCCGCCGTGAAAGCCCGCCACATTCTGGTACCCACCGAAGCTGAGGCCAACAACATTCTGGCAACCGTGACCCCTGCCAACTTTGCTGATATGGCAAAGAAATTCAGCAAGGGCCCCAGCGCCAACACTGGTGGTGAGCTTGGTTGGTTCCGTCGCGAAGCGATGATTCCGGAATTTGCATCTGTTGCGTTCTCCACCCCTGTTGGCACTGTTGCTAAGACGCCGGTGAAGACCCAGTTCGGCTGGCACGTGATTCTGGTTGAAGAGCGTAACGACCGTTACACCCCGCCGCTGGAGCAGATGGAAGCCCAGCTGAAGCAGGAAATGGCCCAGCAAGTTGTGCAAGGTTACCTGAGCGACCTGCGCAAGGCTGCCACCATTACCTACGCTGATGGTGTGAGTGCGACTGCACCGGCAGCAGCACCTGCTGCCCCTGCCGCCAAGTAACTTGGTGGATAAAGAACCGGCCTGAGGGCCGGTTTTTTTGATATCTGTTTGCGAAGTTTCGAAAAATGCTTGGCATGAGAGGCTTTGGGTTGTACCACTGCGATATAACTGAACCACTTCGTTTTTTGGAGGCAACCGATGACGTCGATTGATATGACTGCCATTCAACCGCTTCAACTTGAAGCCATGACCCGTGTGCTGACGTACTTGAGAAGTAATTTCCATACTCCGGGCCGCAGTTTTGCCCTGCGTCCGGTGATATTCGGGAGTTTCCTGAACCATGCCCTGAAGGGGGAAAAAGGCAAAGTTATGGACGTGCTGTGTGACTACACGGGACTGACGGCTTCCCCGCGTGAGTGGGGCCACCTGCATTACCCTGAAGTTCAGCGCCTGACGGGTGATAAGAACCTCGTTTCCCAAGCCCAGCACCTTGGAAAAGGAACACTGATGAACGGCAGCAACATGCTGCTGCTGACCGGATTTTACCGGCCGTGGGATGATGCGGGGTTTATCATTCGGTACTACCGCTCCAATAGCCGGTTGAAACGGGTTATGGACGTGGCTGAGATCGCGTCCCTTGAGGAGGACCAGATTGCTTATGACGGTGCCGCGATGATGGCGACAGAAGCTTACAAAGAAGCCCACCGCCTGCCTGTGGAGCATGAACGGCCGAACCTGAGACTTGTTGCCGGAACTGCGGTTTCCGCCTGATTACGATAAGACGGCCCTACCAAGGGCCGTTTTTTTATTCGGTTTTCAGTGCCGCCATGATTTTGGCAGGAATACCCGGTACATGGAGGAGCTTTTTCGAGCCTTTCATTAGGAGAGCGTCCCCCGCGCGGAGCATGCTGGTGAACGGGGTGAGAGTGAAGTCCTCCGGTGATTCGCTCCAGCCCAGTTTTTGGCTCTCCGGCAGGGAATCGTAGAGGTATTTCATATTGGGGCCGATGCAGTAGACGCCGTCCAGCTTTTCCGTGAGCGGTTGCAGGGCTTTGTGGTAGCGGGGTGCTTCGGTGCCGAGTTCGAGCATATCCCCCAGCAGGGCAAATTTACGGCCTGCCATGGTGCGGCCTGTGAGGCTTTGCAGGGCGGCTTCCATGGAGGCTGGATTGGCGTTGAAAGAGTCGTCTATCAGGGTAATACCTGCCACGGAATGGGTTACCCCCCTGCCCTCCATGCTACCGGAGTTGGCCAGATGTGTGAGCGCCTGAGCGGGGTTCACGCCCAGGGCGACTACTGTGGCGAGGGCGGCGGTGGCGTTGTAGAGGCGGTGGGGGGCGCCGTCCCGCAACAGCCCTTGGACGCGGGTGCCTTCGCACATGAAGGTGACGAGCCAGTCTTCTCCCTGTTGCTCCCATTTTTCGGGATAGATGCCCGAGCCTGTGCCGAAACGGAGGACTGGGCCTTGCCAGCCGCTGACGGTGATGTCGAGGTCCGCTGGAACAACAAGCGTGCCGCCCTTTTTCAGGCCTTCCGAGATGCTCAGTTTTTCCCGTGCGATGGCTTCGATACTGCCGAGATGCTCCAAGTGAACGGGACGGACGTTTACGACAAGGGCGACCTCCGGCTGCGTTAGCTTTGAGAGTTTGGCGATTTCGCCGGGACGGTTCATGCCCATTTCCACGACGGCAAAGGGCGCGGTGCGGGGAATGCGGGCGAGTGTGAGTGGAACGCCCCAGAAATTGTTGTAGGAGCCGACGCTGGCTGGCGCGCCGAGTAGGGCGGCGAGCATTTCTTTTGTGGTGGTTTTTCCGGCTGAGCCTGTGAGACCGGCGACTTTACCAGTCAGGCGCTGGCGGGAGGCTGCGCCGAGAGCCCAGAGGCCGTCTATCAACGTGTCCTTCACCACCAATTGGGGTATTTTCAGTTCCGGGTTTAACGTACTGACGATTGCGGCTGCAGCCCCCTTCTCTTCCGCCATTTTTAGGAAATTGTGACCGTCGCCCTTGCTGGCGAAGCTGCTGGTGAAGCCGCCGGAGGGTGTGCCGGAGAGGGCGATGAAGAGGTCTCCGCTTTGCAGAGTGCGGGTGTCTATACTAACGCCTGTTATATTGGCGTTTTGCGTTTCGCGTGTTGCGTTTTGCGTTTTGAGGGCTTGGGCGGCTTCGGTGAGGGTGAAGAGGTTTTGTGACATGATTTAACTAATTTATTTACCAAATATATTTAACAAGATTACAAATAATACCAACGCCAAGAGACTTATTACAGGAATAATTGCTACCCACTTTAATACATCCAACACTTTAAAAAGAGCTTTAAATAATTTCTTTTTTTCTGGAGATGAATTCTCAGTATCAAAATATTCATCCCTGTAAGCTGTAATAAACATACCAAACACCATTATGGCTAACAGAGCCCATGGTGCAGCTGATGTTCTAGAAATTACTATAATGCCAAAAAATATCATTATGGCAGGTAAAAATGTTCGAATCTTTTTCCATGTTTCCTTGGAAAATTCAGGCTTTTTAAAATTACGAAACATAATTACTCTTTCAGCCAGCGGGCGACGCGGGGGGCGAAGTAGGTGAGGATGATGTCTGCCCCTGCCCGGCGCAGTGCGGTCATGCTTTCCATGACGACGCGTTTTTCATCGAGGACGCCCTTTTGAAAGGCGTAGGACATCATGGAGTATTCGCCGGAGACCTGGTAGGCGGCGAGGGGCAAGTTGGTTTGCTCCCGCAGGCGCGCGAGGATATCCAGATAAAACATGCCGGGCTTGACCATGAGGATGTCAGCGCCTTCGGCTTCGTCCAGAGCCGCTTCTGTCTGAGCCTCCCGGGCGTTGGCGGGGTCCATCTGGTAGGTGAAGCGGTCGCCTTTGAGGTCGCATCCCGCTGCCGCACGGAACGGCCCGTAGAGGCCGCTGGCGAATTTAGAGGCGTAGGCCATGATGGGGGTGTGGGTGTAGCCTTCGGCGTCCAGACGTTGGCGGATGGCGGCGATCTGGCCGTCCATCATGGCGCTGGGGGCGACCATATCCGCGCCCGCCTGAGCACAGATGTAGGCTTGCAGAGCGAGGTTTTCAAGCGTGTGGTCGTTGTGGACGTGGCCGTCTGTGCCAATTACGCCGCAATGGCCATGGCTGGTGTATTCGCAGAAGCAGTTGTCCGAGATTATCGTCATGTCCGGGGCGGTGTCCTTCGCGCGTTTGACCATGCGGGCGAGGAGGCCGTCCGGTTTTAAGCTATCTGACCCCGTTTCATCCTTGTGGTGACTGACGCCAAAGAGGAGCAGGCTTGAGATACCAGCGTCTCGAGCTTCCTTTACGGCTTTATCCATGGATTTTTCAGGGTAGCGAAAGATGCCGGGCATTGAGCTGATAGGTTGCTGTTCCGAGATTCCTTCCTCAATGAACATCGGGTAGACGAGTTGCGAGGGCTGGACTAAAGTTTCCCGCACCATGGCGCGGAGGGCGGGGGTAAGGCGCAGGCGGCGGGGGCGGTAGAGGAGATCGACGGACATGAGGCGGCTTTCGTGATTCGTGATTCGTGATTCGTGATTCGTGATTCGTCGAATATCATGCGCTTTTGGAGGAATCTGGCAAGATAACGGCATAAAAAAGCGGCCCTTACGGGCCGGACTTTTTCGAATTCAGAGACTACTCGGGCAGCTTGGTGAGCTGGATGAGGGCCATATCGGCGGCATCGCCTTGGCGGAAGCCAGCCTTGATGACACGGGTGTAACCACCGTTCACGCCGACGAAACGGGGAGCTACTTCCTCGAACAGCTTCTTGAGCAGGATGGGGTTGGTGATGGTCTTGGCGACTTCACGACGGGCCTGAAGGGTGTTTTCACGGGCCTTGGTGATGAGGGGCTCGATCACGCGGCGGAGGTCTTTAGCCTTCGGCAGGGTGGTTTCGATGGTGCCGTGCTCAATGATGTTCATGGCCAGGCCGCGCAGCAATGCTTTGCGGGCCGTGGTGTCGCGGCCGAAGTGACGGTGGGATACGCCGTGGGTCATGGTGACTCTCCTGAATTCTTTACTAGGGGGCCTTATGCGTGGGTTTGGGAGGAGTGTCAAGGGGATTTTGGGTAAAATGAGCACCCTAACCCAAAAGGCCCACCTTGACGGTGGGCCTTTCGATATTCGTGGATGGCGAAGAGTTACTTCGACATCTGCTTGGCGATGACCTTCTTGGCGTTGACGACACCGGCGGCCAGATAGTTCTTCAGTTCGTCGGACTGGTTCTCCATCCAGCTGGGGCGGGAGAGCAGCACGGCCGGGACCGAGACAGTTGCGATCGAAGCATCCGAGAACCAGCCGCCATCCGGCTGGAACTTTTCATTGTAGATGCCTTCCGGGATTTCCGCCTTGGTGTAGAGCGGGCGGGACTTGCCGTTGACGACGACCGTGCGCTTGGCGAACGAATCGTCCCAGAAGGAACGCAGCGTGACGGCCGAGGTCTCGCCTTCATCGACGAGGTTGATGAAGGTGTCGATGTCCTTGCTCTTCCAGCCGGTGACCGCGATGACGCAGTCCAAAGTGCCGTTGATCAGTTCCTGGGCGGCCTTGGCGTCGGTTGACAGGGGGCGAGGTGCGAACTCATCGAACTTCTTGTCGAGCTTGGTCAGGCTCTTCCAGGCGACAGTATTGCCGGAGAAGGCCGAGCCGGTGCCGATGACGAGGTCCGGATGCTTCAGGACGTCCTTGACGTTGTAGACCTCGACGTCACGGCGGCAGGCGAAGTGAAGGAACTCGGGATAGAGTTCCGCTTCGATCTGGACGTCGTTGGCGGTCGCCGAGAGGGCGAAGGCGTCGAGCTGGGCAGCGCCCCAGTCGCAGGCTTCGGGGTCCGCGGCAGGCTTGGAGAGCCTGTCGAGGATTTCCGGCGAGCCCTTGGTGGTGACCAGCTTGACCGTGTAGCGTTCGCCCACCTGTTCGGCGAACTTCGGCGCCACGACCTTGGCGTAGTTGCCGCCCGGAGTTGCGACGCAGAAACGGATTTCCGGCAGCGGTGCGGCCGAAGCCGAGCCATAGAAGGAGATTGCAGAAATAACGGCGGTTGCCGTGATGGTGACGAAACGGATCATGTTGTTGCCTCGCAGTCATGAGGTCGCGGGAGTGCGACGGCTTTGATATAGGGCGGATAAAACGAATTTCAAGGGCAAAAAAGGAGCCTTGCGGCTCCTTTTTTTGATTTGCTTCAACTAGAAGGTTTTGTCGAGGCGGCGGGCTAGGTCTTCGATGTTCTCGGGCGGCCAGGATTCCAGGCGCATGCCGAGGCCGAGGCCCATTTGACCGAGGACATCCTTGATTTCATTCAGGGACTTACGGCCGAAGTTCGGGGTCTTCAGCATTTCGGACTCAGACTTCTGGACGAGGTCGCCGATGTAGACGATATTCTCGTTCTTCAGGCAGTTGGCGGAACGTACGGAGAGTTCGAGTTCATCGACCTTCATCAGCAGGTGCGGGTTGATGTCGATGACATCGTCGCGGCGGCCGGCGTCGTCGGCGATATCTTCGAAGTTAATGAAGACACCGAGTTGGTCCTGCAGGATGCGGGCGGAGAAGGCGAGAGCGTCTTCCGGAGCTACGACACCGTTGCTTTCGACTTCCATGACCAGCTTGTCGTAATCGGTGATCTGGCCGACACGGGCGTCGCTCACTTTGAAGCTGACGCGGCGGATCGGGCTGTAGATGGCGTCGATGAGGATCGTGCCGGGCTGGCGCTCTTCGTTCTTACGGTCCGCAGCCGGGGAGTAGCCCTTGCCGGTGCCGATGGTGAGGTCGATACGGATTTCGCCTTTATCGGCCAAGGTGGCGATGAGGTGGTTCGGGTCGATGATCTCGATGTCGTGGGTGGCTTCGATGTCCGCTGCAGTGACGGGGCCGGAGCCTTTTTTGTGCAGGGTGACGGTCTTCGGCTCGGAGGCGTGGCTACGGATGGCCAATGCCTTGAGGTTCAGAATGATTTCGGTAACATCTTCCATCACGCCCGGGAGGGTGGTGAACTCGTGGACGGCGCCATCGATTTTGATGTGGGTAATTGCGGAACCTTGGAGGCTGGACAGCAGAACGCGGCGAAGAGCGTTACCCAGGGTGTGACCAAAGCCGCGCTCGAGCGGTTCGATGGTAAAGGTAGCGGACTTCTTGGCGTCGGGGCCGGCACTCATGCCGACCTTGGTGGGTTTGATCAGCTCTTTCCAGTTGGCTTGAATCTGCATGGGACTGTGCTTCCTTCGCCTTATTTATAAATTGGTTTCCGTTTTTAAATGAACCGGATGCATTGCACCGTAGGGGGTAGTAGTTGGTGCGGGCCGCGGTGCGGCGGCCCACGCCATTGTAGACTTTAGACGCGACGACGCTTGCGGGGTTTGCAACCGTTGTGCGGAATGGCAGTCACGTCGCGGATTGCGAGGATTTCGAAGCCTTGGGCTTGAAGACCGCGCATGGCGCTTTCGCGACCGGAACCAGGGCCCTTCAGGAGGACATCCAGAACGCGGACACCGTGTTCCTTAGCGGCACGGCCTGCGCCTTCGGCAGCCAGCTGTGCTGCAAACGGCGTGCCCTTACGGGAGCCCTTGAAGCCGCACTGACCGGCGGAAGACCAGGCAACAGTGTTACCTTGAGCGTCGGTGATGGTGACAATCGTGTTGTTGAAGCTGCTGTAGATGTGAGCTGTGGCGGACGTAATGTTCTTACGGTCCTTACGCTTCATCGGGCGGGTGCCGGCAGCGGTGCTTTTCTTTTGGGGAGTAGCCATGATCTAATCCTTAACCTTTCTTACCTGCTACACCAGCCTTGCGCGGGCCCTTGCGGGTACGTGCATTGTGGCGAGTGCTTTGACCGCGGACGGGCAAGCCCTTGCGGTGACGGAGGCCACGGTAGCAACCGAGGTCCATCAGGCGTTTGATGTTGAGGCTTACTTGACGGCGCAGGTCACCTTCTACGGTGAAGCTGGCGTCAATGACGTTACGGATACGGCTGACTTCGTCGTCAGACAGTGCGTGAACGCGCTTGGTTGGTTCGACCTTAGCGGCCTCCAGAATTTGATATGTGTTAGCCGGACCGACACCGTAGATATATGTGAGTGCTACCCACACCTGCTTGTCAGTCGGAATATTAACACCCGCGATACGTGCCACGAGCTACACTCCTACTTAAATTAATCTTTTCAACCTTAAAAAACGAGCCAGATGCCCAAAAACCATAAGCCGCCCGGGCCGAAGCCCGGACAGCACATGAATTTAAGCCTGGGTGACAGCGTAACGACCAGTTTTGCCGTTCTTCTTCTTGTCCTTCATGACAATACGAATACGGCCGAGGAACTTACCGGCCTTGTTACGGGTGCGGCTCACCACTTGCAGTTTGCGGTCGCGCACTTTTTCAGCGCGAATAGACGAGGCGTAACGCATTTCAATCACTTCCTTTAGAGGTTAGAGGTGGCCTTACCAGTTTGGGGGCGTATTGGCAAGAGGTTGTTGAGGAAAATTTGTAAGAAATATGGTGAGGCGGAGGGTGCGTCTCATTTTTTCAGGGTGTTACTGCGCGCGCTTGACGTAACAGTTGAAACAGAAAAGTGCGGAAAATCAGCCCATGCCCGCTTCATAACCCTACCCTTTGGAAGGGGCACAAAAAGCCCCGTGAGGACACGGGGCTGAAGTTGGGTGACCTAGCGGCGGTGCTGGCTTGGTGGAGGCGTTGCACCGGGAGCGGAGGGCTCCTTCTTACGGTAGGTGATACGGCCCTTGGTGAGGTCGTAGGGTGTCATTTCGACGGTGACCTTGTCCCCCTCCAGGATGCGGATGTTATTCTGACGCATTTTGCCGGAAATGTGGCAGAGCACGGTTGGACCGTTCTCGAGCTTAACCCGGAACAGTGTGTTGGGCAGTGACTCAGTCACTACGCCTTCAAATTCGATTACATCATCTTTGGCCATGGGCGGGTTGTATAGTGTTTGGTGTTGAGTGTCTAGTGTTTAGTGCCTAAATGAAAACAGAGGCCTGCGCCCCTGTTTCCTTGAGATTATTTATTTACTGCCGAGGGCTTTGAGGATATCGGCGAAGACGTGTTCGATGTCGGCCATACCGTCCAGAGTGACGAGGCGGTCTTCACCTTCGTAATAGTCCAGTACAGGGGCGGTTTGCTGGTTGTAGACCTCGAGGCGGTGACGCACGACTTCGGGTTGGTCGTCCTCCCGTTGTACCAGCTTTTCTCCGGTAAGGTCACAGATTCCTTCGACTTTCGGAGGATTGAACTGCTTGTGGTACACGCGCTTGCTGTTGGGGGCAAAGAGGCGGCCGGCACGGCGTTCGATGAGTTGCTCGTCGTCCACCTTAAGTTCGATGACTTTTTTCAGCTTCAGGTGATGGTCCTGCAGCCAGTTATCCAGCGCTTTGGCTTGGGCAACGGTGCGTGGGTAGCCGTCGAGAATCACGCCTTTCTGGCAATCCGGCTGTTCGAGGCGTTCGAAGACCAGATTGTTGACGAGATCGTCGTTGACGAGGTCACCGGCGTCCAAAACCGCTTTTACTTCCTTCCCCATGGGGGTTTGGGCGGCGATGGCGGCCCGGAACATGTCCCCTGTGCTTAGGCTGGGAATACCGAATTTTGCGACGAGATTAGCTGACTGAGTGCCTTTACCTGCGCCTGGAGGACCGAAGAGAACGATGATCATGGGGGTCATATATCTTTTTATGCTGATTTTAACAAATATACCTGACTATGAGCGGCGGCCCGAGGTGCGGATGAGGCCGCCCTTGCCTTTCAGGGTGCTCTTTTTCAGGAGACTTTCGTACTTCTGGGCGATGAGCGCTGACTGGATGCGAGCAACGGTGTCGATGGTCACGCTGACGATAATCAGGAGCGAGGTACCGCCGATGTAGAATGGCAGGGTGGTGTCCTGGTGCAGGATGTCCGGTACCGCACAGATAAAGGCGAGATAGAGCGCACCTAGAGCTGTGAGGCGGGTTGCGACACCATCCAGATACTTGCTGGTGCTGGCGCCGGGGCGGATGCCGGGGATGAAGGCGCCTGACTTTTTCAAGTTGTCCGCCGTTTCGTCCGCATTAAAGCTGACCGTTGCCACGTAGAAGAAGGCAAAGAAGATGATCAGGCTGACGAATAGCAGGATGTAGACCGGTTTGCCAGGGGTCATCCATTGGCCGATGAACATGGCCCATGCGCTTTCCGGAGCATAGCTTGCCAAAGTGACCGGCACCATGAGCAGTGCGCTGGCGAAGATGGGCGGAATGACGCCTGCGAGGTTGAGCTTGAGCGGCAGGTGGTTGTTGTCCGACTGCGTGGCGCCGAACATACCCTGACGCTTGGGATACTGGATGGCGATGCGGCGTGTGGCGGTTTCCATGAACGTGATGAAGAAGATGGCTGCGATGGCGCCGACCAACATGACGAAGATGAGGAGTTCGCTGATGGAGCCGGTACGCGCGAGCTCCAGGATACGGAACATGGACGCCGGCATGGTGGCGACGATACCGGCAAAGATGAGCAGCGAGATGCCGTTACCGATACCGCGGGTATTGATTTGCTCGCCGAGCCACATGAGGAACATAGTGCCGGTGGTAATGGTGAGAGCGGTTTGCAGCTGGAAGGCAAGGCCCGGGTTGGTGACGAGTTGCATGACTTCGCCATTTACCACTGCGGTTTGGTACTGGATGCCGCTGGCGAGACCGAAACCTTGCACAAAAGCAAGGACTACCGTGAGGTAGCGCGTGTACTGATTAAGCTTGCGGCGGCCGATTTCACCTTCTTTTTTGAGTTCCGCGAGGGCGGGGTAGGTGCTGGTCATCAGCTGAATAATAATGCTGGCTGTAATGTAGGGCATGATATTGAGGGCAAACACGGCCATACGTGAGAAGGCGCCGCCCGAGAACATGTTGAAGAGCCCGAAAATGCCGCTTTCAAGGTTGGCCTGATAGCTGGAGAGCACGGCGACATCCACACCCGGAAGAGGGATGTGCGTGCCGAGGCGATAGACGATGAATGCAAAGAGCACAAAGAGGATGCGGGTGTGCAAACCTTTGGCTTTGGTGAGAAGTTCGGCGATTTCCGCCTGAGAGCCGAGACCCATTGTGGCCATGTGGTGTAAAACCTTCTGTAGTTAACAAGTTTTTTTAGCGAATTTGTGCGGAATTATCAAGTTTTATGCTGCGCTGCGGTTGCATGCAGTGCTGCGATATTGGCCAGATTGGTGGTGTTTATCGATTTCATAACAGCTTTCCCTTTGAATTGTTATGATGTATGCAGCGATATCTGCAACCGCCCTTTTAAGGAGAACGACATGAACATGATCATTCGCCCGAACATTTTTGAGATGCCCCCCGCTGAGTATTTTGCCACTACCAATGCCATGCGACTACTCGACTGGCTGAAAAGCGCCGACAACGACAAGCTTCGCGAAGTCCTTGTGCGTATTTACCGAACTTATGAGCATAGATGGCCCGTAGCCACCGGAAGTAGCCACAACCACCAGGCGTGGCCGGGTGGACTGCGTGACCACCTGGCTGAAATGTGCCGGAACGGCTGGGATTTTTACCAGTTGAAACAGGGGCGCTACGGCACCCTGCCCTACACCTTTGACGACATTCTGGTAGGGATTTTCTGCCATGATGCGGAGAAGCTGATTAAGGGTTCCGACCCGGAAGACCCCCGCTTCAAGCGATTCCATCTTCTGGCCGCCAACGGCATGAACTGGGAGGACATCAAGTGGGAATTTCTGGCTGACTGGACTTTCTTCGGATTGACTCTGACCAAGGAACAGAGCAACGCCGTGAAATACACCCATGGTGAGCCTGATAGTGAGTACCGCAAAGACTACCGCGTGATGTGGGAACTGGCGGCGGCGGTGGGCAACCTTGACCGCGACAGCGCGCGGGGATTTCATTCCCATGGGCGTGGAATGGGGTGAGTTGCCCCCCCCCTGCCCTTTGCAACGATACAAAAACGGAGCCGAGAGGCTCCGTTTTTTTGCGACCAACCTTGGCTTAGGCCTTGGTTTTGTAGGTGCCTTTGGTGGCACGGTCCGCGCTCGCGTTGTACTTGCCTTCGTGGACGACCTTCTCGATGAGAGTGAGGCTACCACCGGCGGCCTTAACCTTCTCCGCGGCGCTGCCGGAGCAGGCTGCTGCAGTGATGGTGAGCTTGGCCTTGAGTTCGCCGTTACCGAGGATTTTGAGACCATCGTAAGGCTTCTTGGTGAGGCCGGAGGCGATGATCGTTTCGATGGTGATCGGTTGCTTCGGATCCAAGCGCCCGTCATCGACCATTTTCTGCAGGGTGCTGACGTTGACCGTTGCATAGGTGGTGGTGAAGTTGGCGTTGTTGAAGCCGCGCATTGGGAGGCGACGGTAGAGCGGGTTTTGTCCGCCTTCGAAGCCGGCACGCACGTTACCGGATTTACGGGCTTTTTGCCCCTTTACACCACGGCCGGAGGTTTTACCCTTGCCGCTACCGATACCGCGACCGACGCGGATTTTAGCCTTGTTCGCGCCTGGATTGTCGCGCAGTTGGTTGAGTTTCATG
>JAIXZU010000048.1 GCA_027489415.1 Alphaproteobacteria bacterium | reverse complement strand
TGGGTGACTTTCGGGGTGACCATGGCGTTCATCATTTCGCCGTTACGCTCAAATGTAACGTCGATGGGAGCGTCGAGATTTTCCTGCGTTTTCTTTTGGAAGGCGTCCCAGTCCGCGACGGGTTCGGTGTTCATGGCGAGGATGGTGTCGCCGGGCTGGAAGACGGCTGCAGCGGGCATGTCCGGCACGGTTTGGCCGACTTGGGCTTTGAGGCGGTGTTCGCCGCTGAGCATGACAGCCAGCAGCAGGATGAAGCCGAAGATGAGGTTGAAAAGCGGGCCTGCGGCGATAACCCATGCGCGCTGCCAGATGGCTTTGGCGGAGAAGGAGTCCGGGTCGTTTTCATTGCTGTAGGCTTTGCCGTCTTCCTGACCGTGCATTTGCACGTAGCCACCCATGGGAATGAGGGCGATTTTCCAGCGCGTGCCGTGTTTGTCCGTCCAGCCGAAGATTTCCTTACCGAAGCCGATGGAGAAGGCATCCACGCGGATGCCGACGGAGCGGGCGGCAAGGTAGTGGCCGAGTTCATGCACAAAAATGAGAACCCCGAGGACGAGAATAAACAGAGTGACGGTGAAGGCCATGGTGCCGCCGGGGACGGATTGGGCGAGAGTGGCGAGCTGGGAGAGGAAGTCGGGATTCGTGACGGTGTTTTGCATGGGGGCACGATAGGGCACAAGGCACAAGGGCACAAGGCACAAGGTTTGCGGGCGGATGTTTTGGGTGGGGAATTGGGAGGCAGGGTGGGTGATAGTGTGAATGCGCGATTGAGTGATTGCGTGACCATTCAAGCTGTTGGAGGCTAAAAAAAACGGGGAGGCCCCCGTTTTGATATTTGCGACTGACTGTTTAGGCTGCGGTGGTGGCGGGGACGGCACCGAAGCGGCGCTGGCGCGTGGTGTAGGCGCTGAGGGCGGCTTGAAGGTGGGTGGCGGTGAAGTCCGGCCAGGCGGCGTCGCAGAAATAGAGTTCCGCGTAGGCGATTTGCCAGAGCAGGAAGTTGGAGATGCGTTGTTCGCCGCTGGTGCGGATGATGAAGTCAGGGTCCGGCAGGCCGTGGGTGTCCAGCGCGGTTTCGAAGGTGTCCGCGGTGATTTCCGTGCCTTCGGCGGCCAGTTTGCGGGCGGCGCGGAGGAGTTCGTCCCGACCCGAATAATTGATGGCGAAGGTGGCGTGCAGCTTGGTGTTGTGCGCGGTTTTGGCTTCGACTTCGTTCATGAGTTCGAGGATGTCCGCGGGTAGTTTGGTGCCCTCGCCCCTGTCCCCAATAAAGCGGATGCGGAGGCCTTTTTCGATAATCGTGTTCAGTTCCGACTTGAAGTAGCTGCGCATGAGCGTGAAGAGGCCGGAGACTTCCTCCCACGGGCGCTTCCAGTTTTCCGTGCTGAAGGTGTAGAAAGTGACGTATTCCACGCCCAGTTTGGAGAGTTCCTCGCAGACGCTGCGCACGGTTTCCACACCTGCGGCGTGCCCCTTGAGGCGGGCAAGCCCGCGCTTTTGCGCCCAGCGGCCATTGCCATCCATGATGAATGCTACGTGTGTGGGCAGGTGGGATTTCATACGGGGGATTTACCTTATTGTGTATGCAAAGTAAAGGATTAAAGGTTAAAGGTATAAGGTTCAAGGATTACATGGGCATAATGTAACTTTTTACCCATCTCTCTCTTCCTCATCCTCGTTTGTTAGAGGGTCATGATGTCCTTTTCCTTGGCGGCGAGGAGAGCGTCGATTTGGGCGATAAAGCCTTCAATTTCCTTCTCAATTTTCTCCATTTCGCGCTTGGCGTCGTCTTCGCCTAGGCCGTCTTCCTTCATCTTCTTCACTTCGTCCATACCATCCCGGCGGACGTTGCGGATGGCGATACGGCCTTCCTCGGCGTACTTTTTGGCCAGTTTGACGAGTTCGAGGCGGCGTTGCTCGTTGAGTTCGGGCAGCGGGATGCGCACCAGTTGGCCGTCGGAGGACGGGTTCAGGCCGAGGCCGGCGTCCCGGATGCCTTTTTCGGTGGCGGCGACGAGGGATTTATCCCAGACGTTGACGGTGAGCATGCGGCTGTCCGCGACGCTGACGGTGCCGACCTGTGAGAGCGGCATTTTGGCGCCGTAGGCTTCGACCATGACGGGGGAAAGAAGGTCCGCGCTGGCGCGGCCGGTGCGGAGGCCGGAGAATTCATGTTTGGTGGCGTTGATGGCGCCTTCGAGGCGTTGGGTGAGGCTGGACATACGTTTTACTCGTTTTGCGTGTTGCGTGTTGCGTTTTGCGTTTGGGGCAATTTATGGGCCGGACAATGTGGCATCATGGCCAAGGCGTCAAGAGTGTGTAAGTATTGGGGTCATGAAATCCCGCACCCGTAAATATGGCCCGCAGCCCCGCAACCCCGAGAAACGCAACCAGTACGGGCGGCGCGGCGGGCGCCCTGAACAGGGCCACCATGACCGGCCAGCCCCCCGCACCGCCCCTGCCCGCCCCACCACCATGGTGGCACAGGTGCTGTTTGAAGGTGCCTACATTCGGGGCAAAGTGCTGCAACGCGATTTGGTGAACATTGACTTTGAGATTGTAGAGGGCACCGAGCCCTTGGTGACTGGCGATTTTGTGGAGGTTGAGCCGGAGAGCAATAACAGCAAGCGGCTGGTGGTGAGGAAGAAAATCCACCCCCACCAAGCGGCCACGTGGGCGGCGATTTGCAACCATGCGCTTCGTGTGGACTGGCCGGTGGAGGTGGAGAAGGATGCGGAACGGCATCCGGCTTACACATGGAACCCCACTGAAAAGCGGGCCGACTGGCGCAAGCTGGCGATTGTGACGATTGACGGGGCCGATGCGCGCGACTTTGACGACGCGGTGTGGGCCGAAGAATGGGAAGGTGACGGCCACCATATTATTGTAGCGATTGCCGATGTGGCGCACTACGTGACCGAGGGTTCCGCCCTTGACCGTGAGGCGGTTTTACGCGGGAACAGTTCGTACTTCCCCGACCGTGTGCTGCCGATGTTGCCCGAGCGGTTGAGTAATGATTTGTGCAGCCTGCGGCCCCATGAAGACCGGCCGGTGCTGGGTGTGGAAATGTGGATTAATGCGCGCGGGCGGCTGGTGAAGTATGAGTTCAAGCGTGCGTGCATCCATAGTGCCGCGCGGTGCACTTATGAGCAGGTGCAGGCGTTTTTCGACACGGGTACGGGTTCTGAGCTTCCCCATGACGTGCAGGAGGGTTTGAAGCGGCTGCGGGCGGCTTACAAGGTGCTGGATGCGGCTAAAGTTGAGCGCGGGGCGTTGGATCTGGACATTCCAGAGACCAAGCTGATTATGAAAGACGGTATTGTGGCCGGTGTGGGCGTAAGGCCGCGCCTTGAAGCCCACCGCCTGATTGAAGAGCTGATGATTTTAGCCAACGTGGCGGCGGCGCAGATGTTGAGCCACAAGGGCGGCGGGCTTTACCGGATTCACCCAGAGCCAAGCAAGGAAAAGCTGGAGAATTTGCGGACCAGCCTGAGCCCGTTGGGGTTTACAGTGCCGGCGCCGAACGGCGGGCCGAAAGGCTGGGCCAAGCTGGTGAGCCAGATTCATGAGCACCCTGCGGCGCAGACGTTGCTGCGGCAGGTTCTCCAGAGCCAGTCCCAAGCCAAATACGATGCCAACAATATTGGGCATTACGGGCTGGCGCTGCCGCTTTACAGCCACTTCACCAGCCCGATACGGCGGTATGCCGACCTTGTGGTGCATCGGGCGCTGTTGAAGGCCATCGGGCGCAAAGCCAAGGAGGATGAGAGCCCCGAGGAGATGGCGGATTTGGAGCGGATTGCGGGCCAGATTAACACCACCGAGCGCAAGAGCCAGATGGCGGAATGGGAAGCGCGCGACCGCATGGTGGCGCAGCACTTTGCCAAGCTTGTGGGGCAGAATTTCGAGGCGGTGATTATCAGTGTGGTGCCGTTTGGCTGCTTTGTGGCGGTGGAGGGTGTGGCCGAGGGACTGTTGCCGAAATGGAGCCTTGGGCGCGACTGGACTTTTGTAGCCAGCCTGAACTGCTGGCGCAAGACGCGCGGCAAGGGGACGCTCCGTGTGGGCGGGCGGGTTTCCGTACAGCTAAAAGAAGCCGATGCGCTGGGCGGGCGGTTGACGTTTGATTTGGTGGGTGAGGAGGATCATGGGATCAGAGGGTCAAGGGATCATGGGGGCATCGGTTCAGGGGCCCCTGCCCCGAAGCGTGTGGTGCGAGAAGTGCGGCATGAAGTTGTGGGTGATGGGGGGATTCCCGTACGCAATGCGCAGATGGAGAAGCCGGAGTGGAAGGCTGGTGCTGGGCGGAAGAAGCCCGGGCAGCGGCCTAAAAAGGCCAAAGGTGGGACGACGATGGGACACCCGATGGGCAAGGCGGCCAAGGGAAACAGCGGTGGGAAGCCGAAGGGCGTGGCGCGGCCGAAGCGGCGGGGTTGAAAAATTTGGGGTTTGGCTTATAATTATCTCACCATCAACGCCATTCCCTAGGGAGATTATCATGGCAAAGAACCAGACCGTTTCCGAAGCAATCCATTCCTCGTATGGACGAGGCGAAATGAGTCATGACTCTGGGCTCAAAAGATTGCATAATTCAGATAGCTCCATGGCGCCGAAGCGCGAGAAGACTGAGGATCAGCGCAAACTCGCTGCTAAGAAGGCTGCAGTGGATAGCTTTTCTGATATGTGATTTTCGAATTCTTTGGGGGCAGCAGATGCTGCCCCCTTTTTTTTTTGTGCTGATTTTACAACCTTGGTGGGCGTTAGGTTTGAGGGTTGGGTTGAGCTGGCATGACGGCTTGGGTGGAGCGGGTTAGAATGGTTTTATGGAATTTTTAGAGGCACAGGTTGGTGGCGCGTGGTGGGCGGAAGTGGTGTTTGCCAGCATGGTGGTATTGGCGCTGGCGCTGAGTAAAAGCAGGCTGGGGTGGCCACTGAAGTGGGCGGAGACGTTTTACCACGAGCTGAGCCACGGAATTGTGTGCGCCCTGACGGGTGGGAAAGTGGTGCGGATTGAGCTGGAGTTTAATGGGGCCGGGCAATGCACCACCCGCGGTGGGTGGCGGGTACCGACCTTGCTGGCGGGGTATGCGGGGGCGACGATTTGGGGCGGTTTGCTGTACATGGGTGGCTGGTTGCTGGGCGATAGCGGTGTGACGCTGTGGCTGAAGCTGGAGCTGGCGGTGCTGGCAGTGGTGTTTTTACTGTGGGCGCGCGACTGGCGGACCTGGGTGATTTTGTTATTTATTGCAGGCACTTATGGGTTGGCGATTAGCAAGGTTTCCAGTGTTTACCTGCCGCTGTTTTTACAGTTTGCGGGGATTTATATTCAGCTGAATGCCGTGCGGGCGCCGCTGCACCTGATTGATGGCCGGGATGTGGGTGATGGGGCGGCGTTGGCGGATATTCTGTGGATACCTGAGGGCGTTTGGATTGCGCTGTGGTTTGGGTTTGCGTTGTTGGTGCTGGGGATGTGCATGGTGCTGACATTACCGCAGGTGCATGATTTTGCTGCGCCTTTGATTGAGGCGTGGATGGGCTGGAAGGTTTAGATGTTAGAGGTTAGATGGGGGCTGGGAATTCTGGGAAGTTCTGATGAGAGGTAAGGGTGGGGCATGGTCGGAGGTTTGTTACCAAAATCTCAATGGGGGCCCTACCCCATTTGATTTTGGACAAACCTCTCCGCAAGGCACGGTATCCCAACCTTTGGTGGCTTCGAATTCACTTATTAAACAAGCCTATGGGGGTTGAAACGGGGTTTTGGCGCCCTAGACTTTATTTGTACTAAGTGGCGTTTTGCCCCTGATGTATCTTTTCCCTTACTTTTCACAAATTCTTATTTTTATTCAATCTCATGCATCCGCTTGGTAGTGGAACGCATCAACTGCAGGGCGTGTAATTTTCTACCCCTGCACTTGTTAACGAGTTAGTTCAATCGCCCCGGATAGGGGCATTTTTTTATGGGTTAGGCAGGATTTGTGCGTGGGGACATATATTTACTCAGAAACCATCTTCACTCGTTTTATAAGGAGAGCCCTATGTGGCAACTCATCAGCCTACTCGCAATCAATTATTTTGCTGCGATGAACCCTGAGAATCCGATTCGCAAACTTAATATGGTTTTGTGCATTGCGGTTGCGGGGATTATGATTGGGCATGCCGCAAGTGGCATTTTCAATCTGTTTCGATAACAGAGAGGGCCCTGATGGGCCCTTTTCTGTTTGGTTTGCCTGTTAGGCTTTTTCGACCTGGTTGTAGTCCAGTTCGATGGGCGTGGCGCGGCCGAAGATGGAGACGCTGACGGTGAGGCGTTCCTTGTCCTCGTCCACCAGTTCCACGGCGCCCTGGAAGTTGGCGAAGGGGCCTTCGGTGACGCGGACGTTCTCGCCCACTTCGTAGGAGAGCATGTTGCGGGGTTTTTCGGCGCCGTTGACCATGACGTTGAGGATGCGCTGAGCTTCGGTTTCGGAGATCGGGAATGGTTTTTTACCGCGTTCGGAGCCTAAGAAGCCGGTGACGTGGGGGGTGTAGCGGATCAAGTGCCAGACGTCGTCGGTCAGGTTGCACTTGATGAGTACGTAGCCCGGGAAGAATTTGCGGTCGGTGTTGACCTTGATGCCCTTTTTGACTTCTACCACCGGCTCGGTCGGGATCATCACGTCTTCTACAAAGCGTTGCATGCCTTGCAGCAGCACGGCCTCGCGGATGAGGGTTTGCACGCGCTTTTCGTAGTTGCTGGCGGTTTGGGCGACGTACCAGCGGGAGTTTTCTACCGGTTGGGGAGCCCATACCAGACGGACTTCGGCGTCCTTCGCCTTGCCGGACTTGCCGGTGGAGGGCTTGGCGGCCTTGGAGGCTGTCTTCTTTACGGCTGTCTTTTTAGCAGCGGGCTTTTCGGCCTTGGGCTTTTCGGCAGCGCGTTTGCCGGATTTGGCGGCGAGAGCCTTGCGCTCGGAGACGATATCGACGTTTTTCTCGGTCTTGGTGGCCATGGGGCGGGCTTTCTCTTGAATTTCCTAAAGTTAGAATTTGATGTCGAAGATGACGGCAAGGGCGGCGCCGATGGCGGTATCGACCAGTGCCAGATAAATGCCGATGAGGGTGGCCAGCAGCACGACCATCAGGGTCAGGCGCTGGGTTTCCGGCCAAGTGGGCCACGTGATGCGGCTGATTTCGGTGCGGACATCGCGGCCGAAGCGGATGAGTTGGCTGGCTTTGCTCATAGCGTTTCCCTTATTTATTGGTCGTTAATCATCTTAACGGTACGCCGAAACTATCCGGCGAGGACTGCCCCGTGATACCCCAACGCCCCTGCCCTTGCAAGAGTTTCTGTTGATTTTGGGGGTGGAAACTTGGGCAGGGTTGGGGATTTTGGTTGCTTATGGGCTATATGTATACTAATTAT
>JAIXZU010000002.1 GCA_027489415.1 Alphaproteobacteria bacterium | reverse complement strand
TCTCCGGCAATGGAGACGTAGGTGGCTTCGGTTTCGGCCAGTTGTTGGGCGGGAGTGAGGAGTGTGAACTTCATGGGCTGGTTGTAGCAGATAATGGCGCGGGCTAAAAGGGCCCCCATTCGATTTTTGGCGGACCTCAAATATCCGCCATATTTGTCGTTCCACCAAAAACCAACTGGATGACCCTTTGTAGCCTCGCGCGTGCAGCACCTGACAACGCCGCTGCGCGGCGCGCGCAAAAACCCGGCACAGTGTGCCGGGTTTTCCTTGTTGCGTGTGGTTAGGCCGCTTCCTGCTTCGGGGTTTCGAGAGTGACGGGATAGGTGACCGATCCATCGCCGCCGGACAGAAGATCCGCGCCCATGTTCATGGAGAACGCCAGCATCGCGTGCATCAGCGGCATGATGGCAGTATTCATGGCATCGCTGCTGATTGCGCCGTCGGACCATGCCTTCATCGGCGGGGCGATGGCGAGGTGCATCTTGAGGTTGAGATCGAGGTTGTCGTCAGCAACGATACGTTCGAGGCTGTAGGTGGACGGGTCCGGCATGCCGCGCTCGGCGAGGGTTGTGAGGGCGATTTCGGCTTTGTGCCAGTTGTCCGCCTTCATCTGCGGGCGCAGCTTGTTGATGAATTCTACGAATTCTTCTGCCGTGATAGGCGTATATGTGGGGGTCATGCCATTCCTCCATGAAAAAGGGACAGGTGCCTTATGGCCCCTTCCCTATACATAGCTTTGTCTGAGATATCAATACAAAGTATACAATAGGCTATTCAAACTTATATTGAAGAGCATGCCATATTCCAAAAAAACCGGCACATTGTGCCGGTTTTTTACTGTGTTTGAGGTAGGCTAGCGGGTAGAGGTGCTGGTGCTGACAGCGGCTTTGGCTTTGGCCCAGTCCTTGCTGGCTTTGGAGTTGGCGTCCGCGGCTTTGGCCTTGGCTTCGATGGCCATGGACTGGTGTTCGGCAGCGTCCTTCGCGTCCGTCGCGGCGTCGTTGAGGTCCCCCTTCATGAGGTTGTTTTTGGCGGCGTTGGCGTTGGTTTCGGCCATGTTTTCATGGTAGGTGCCCTTCACGGCATTGATACCCTGAGTGGATTTTTCCATAACGGCGCCTGCGGTATTGCTGACCGCGGAGACGATGCCGGGTTCGACCGCAACATTGGCTTTGGCCTTGGTTTCGGCATGGGTGCCAGCAACCGCAAGCAAAGCGGCGGCAGCAACAGTGTAAGTGGCAAATTTATTCATGATAGTCATCCTTGGTTGTTCATCTTGATACGTTCAAGGAGCCTTGCAAACATGATAAGCCGCCTACACCCGAAGGTGAGAGGCGGCTCCTCGGTTCGCTTGCCTCGGGTGACTAACGCACGGCCGTTAAGACGGTTCCGTAGCGTCAGGTTACGAGGTTAGCGCTAGGTAAGGTTTGGTTACTGGGCGGCGGGGCGCTCGGGGCGTTCCGGACGGTTGGCTTTGAATTCGTCCCGTTTGGCTTTGAGGTCCGCACGGCGGGCGTCAATCTCGGCGCGGTGCTGGTTGATCATGTCGGTGTGCTTGTCGAAGTCAGCCTTGCGTTTGGCGTCCATTTCCGCACGGTGGGCTTTGACGAGGGCTTCGCGCTCTTCCGGTGCGGCGGCCTTAAGTTTGGCTTTGAAGGCTTCGTGCTCGGCTTTACGGTCCTCTTTGACGCCTTCACGGAATTGCTTGCGTTCTGCCTTGAAGCCATCCCGCATTTCCTTACCTTCGGCGCGGATTTTTTCACGGTATTCGCCGCGGACGTGTTCCGGTTTGGCGGCGTCTTCCGCCATGGCAGGCAAAGCGAGGATAGTGGCGAATGCAGCAGCGATCACGAGGGACTTCATAGGGGGTAATTCCTTACATTGGATTGAACAGGTTAGTAGCTTATGCTGCGCCGCAGCGGAACGGCTGACAAGCCCCCTGACAATCAAAACCCCGCAGCGCGGGGTTTGTTATTTGTATTTCCATCCAATACTTATCTTGGCGTTGTACGGGAGACGCGTTGCTGGCGGTTAAAGGGATTTGCCATGCCAGTGCGCCCCTGCCCGGCTTGCTGACCGCGACGGTTTTCCATGGCGGCACGACGCTGCTGCATGCGGGTTTCGTTGGCGGCGTCGCGCTGGTCCATCTGCTGCTCACGCGTGCGGCGGGCGGCTTCGCGGCGGGCGTTCTGTTCGGTGCGGAACTGCTCCATGATGGCCTGACGTTCCTGCGGGGTTTTCGCGGCGCGGATGCGGGTGCGGAGAGCTTCGCGTTCCGCGCTTATCTGGGCGCGGCGTTGTGTGGCTTCTGCCGACCGGTTGGCATTCTGGGCTTGAACGGGCAGCACGGTGAAGGTGGTGAGCGCTGCGGCGGCGAGAAGGAGGAGGGATTTCATGGTGACATCCTTATTGTTTACACTGGTGTTATGGTGCCCCCCCTTGCGTAACAAGGCAAGGGGTTGCCACAAAAAAGAGCCCCGAAGGGCCCTTTGATGGTGGCACATTAGGCAGCCAGTTTTTTAGCCTTTTCCACGGCTTCATCGATACTGCCGACCATGTAGAAGGCGGCTTCAGGCAGGGCGTCGTGCTTGCCGTCGAGGATTTCGCGGAAGGAACGGACGGTGTCCGCCAGTTTGACGTACTTACCGGGGGCGCCGGTGAACTGCTCGGCGACGTGGAAGGGTTGGCTCAGGAACTTCTCCAGGCGGCGGGCGCGGTGAACGACGAGTTTGTCGTCCTCGGAGAGTTCGTCCATGCCCAGAATCGCGATGATGTCCTGCAGGGCTTTGTAGCGCTGGAGGATGTTCTGCACCGAGGTGGCGACGGTGTAGTGTTCTTCACCGACGATTTGGGGGTCGAGCATCCGTGAGGTGGAGTCGAGAGGGTCCACCGCCGGGTAGATGCCTTTTTCGGAGATGGCGCGGTTGAGCACCGTGGTGGCGTCCAAGTGGGCGAAGGTGGTGGCCGGGGCGGGGTCGGTCATGTCGTCCGCGGGCACATACACGGCCTGCACGGAGGTGATGGAGCCCTTCTTGGTGGAGGTAATGCGTTCCTGCATGGCGCCCATGTCGGTGGCGAGAGTCGGCTGGTAGCCTACGGCGCTGGGAATACGGCCCAAGAGTGCGGAGAGCTCGGAGCCGGCCTGGGTGAAGCGGAAGATGTTGTCCACGAAGAAGAGAACGTCCTTGCCTTCTTCATCGCGGAAGTATTCCGCAGCGGTGAGGCCGGTGAGGGCGACACGGGCGCGGGCCCCAGGGGGCTCGTTCATCTGGCCGTAGACCAGCAGGGCCTTAGACTGCTCCGGCTTGCCGGCGACGATAACGCCGGATTCCATCATTTCGTGGTAGAGGTCGTTCCCTTCGCGGGTCCGTTCACCTACACCGGCGAACACGGAGTAACCACCGTGGCCCTTGGCGATGTTGTTGATGAGTTCTTGAATCAGAACGGTTTTACCCACACCGGCACCACCGAACAGACCGATTTTACCGCCTTTGGCGTAGGGTTCGAGGAGGTCGATCACCTTAATACCGGTTTCCAAGATAGCGGCTTCGGTGGATTGGTCTTCAAATTTTGGCGCGGCGCGGTGGATTTCCCAGTTGTGGGTGGTGTCCATGGGGCCGAGTTCGTCAATCGGTTCGCCGACGACGTTCATGATGCGGCCGAGGTTTTTGGGGCCTACGGGGACACGGATGGGGAAGCCGGTGTCGGTGACGGCGTCGCCGCGGGTGAGGCCGTCGGTGCTGTCCATCGCGATGGCGCGGACGGTGTTTTCACCGAGGTGCTGCGCGACTTCGAGCACCAGTGTGGACTGGCCTTCACGCGCAATGGTGAGGGCGTTGAGGATTTGCGGGAGGTCTCCCTCGAAGTGAACGTCAACAACCGGACCGATGATACGGGAGACTGAACCCTTGGCGGTGGTGGCAGAGACTTTTGCGGCTTTAGCGGCGGACATGAATGGTTTTTCCCTCTTTTCTCGTAAGAAACTCAATTTGGGCGGAACATGCCGGAAATGGGGTTGTGAGTCAACCGAATAGACGTTAGAAGTTAGTGACGAGAGGTTAGATTTTTGGTGAGGGTGCTTTGATAGGCGTATTTGATTCGGGCCATGGCGGGTTGACAGTGATGCGCGAGCTGGTGGCGCGTTTTCCGCAGCGGCAGTTTGTCTATTTGGGTGACCACCGCAATGCCCCCTACGGGGATAAAAACGGCGCTGAGATTGTGAAATTGACCGGTGATGCCTGCGGGACGTTGTTTGCGATGGGCTGCAAGCTGGTGATTATGGCTTGCAACACGGCGACTGCGGTGGCAGGCCGCAAGCTTCAACAAGAATGGCTGGAGCCCAACTGGCCGGGGCGGAAATTGCTGGGGATTATTGCGCCGACCGTGGAAACGGCCACCCAGACACCTTGGCACGTGAAGGAGCCGGTGTTCCCCCAAAAGTACAATAACGACACCATAGCCTTATTTGCCACCAGCGCCACTGTGAGTAGCGGGGTGTATGAGACGGAAATTCATAAGCGTTGCCCACGGGTGCAGGTGGTAGCGCAGCCTTGCTCCAAATTGGTGCCGCTGCTCGAGAGTGGTTCCCCCCGCGAGGTTTTGGAACAAGCGGTGCAAGAATATGTAGGAGCGTTGTTAAGCAAGGTTGAAAAACAGCCAGAATGGGCGATTTTAGGCTGCACGCATTACCCGCTAGTGGCGGACTTATTTCGGGCCGCCCTGCCCGCAAAAACCCGCATAGCCAACCAGCCCAAGCTGATTGCGAATGCGCTGGAGGATTATTTGAGCCGGCATGGTGATTTAGCTGGCCAAGCGGGGCCTGCCTTGTATTACACGACGGGACGTGTTCAGGAAGTACGGCGGGTGGCAAGCAGCTTATTGGGAGAGGACATCTTTTTTGAGCTTGTAGAAACGACTACGCCGCCCGTTAAGGCGGCGTAGATAAACGATTGAGAGAGTTAACACGACGGTGCTGGACCGACCCAGCGCTTGTAGTTTGCCCCCCAAGGGGTGCTATCCACCTTGGAGAGGTAGCTCGCGGCTGCGAGACGAAGTGCCCAGACAGCCCGAGCCGAGAGGGGCTCGAGAATGATCAGGCCGAGCGTGAATGCGCTGAAACCGGCTATGATTACAATCATGCCGGGAAACAGGATTTCCCTCACCGGAATTGTGTGAAGATAGGCGAAGGCCGCGAGGCAGATCATGGCCAAGGTGATGAGCATTACAGCTATCAGGCGGTAACCGTAGTATTGGTCAAACCGCCCTCCCTCAACGAACTTGCGAAGAAACTTTTTCAGCATTTTTATCTCCTTGCTGAATGTACCCTGCGAAAGGAGGGCTCCTTGAGTGGTTTTTGCCTGCATGATGCTTGTTTCCGGCTTTATGGGCCTGATGAAACGTGTCGGTGCTGCTTGACTTGAGCCACTCTCCACTGATTATGATATGGGTATTCAATAAATACAAGTGGCTAGGGGTAAGAACTGTACATTCGGTCAACCCTCCCTACCGCGCCCAAGTTTTAGAGGTGCGCTTGTATAGCTGCTGGGTGAGGAGATACCTTTCAACGCCCTGACTTAGGGCGTTTTTGCGATTGCGTGCATAGGCTTAAAGGGTTAC
>JAIXZU010000032.1 GCA_027489415.1 Alphaproteobacteria bacterium | reverse complement strand
TAATCCTCGATGTTAATGCGGTTTTTCGGGATATAGATAATCCAAAGTCCGCGAGGTTCAGCGCGCCACCGCTTCAGATCTTTCCCTTCCAGGAACGGCTTCAGTAGATCGGCCGATTTTGGATCTTGGGCACACAAACGTTCTTTTGTCGCTGAATCGATAACAAAAGCGTCGTTCAAACCTGTCTTGATACCGTACAGGGGTGAACCATAGACTTCCTTCAGTGTTCTCTTTCCCTTGCGTATCTTATCCCTCAAGGCCTTGAGCGCCGCGTTTTCCAGTTCCCACGAATCTGCTGACAAAGCCGCCTGCGGATAGGCCTCGGCCTTCTTGTCAAAGGTCACGGTGAAATTCGTTTCCGGCAAGTCTTCCACCTTCCAAAAACGCAAATCGTGCGTCTTGGCAGGCTCTTCCCGACGCATGGTCAGAATAGCAGGGTAGGTGGTTACGCCCTCGAATACTTGAAGGTCACCAAAATCGACTACGGTTTCAAGTGTCGCCTGGGCACGCAAAAAGTTCCGAAGAGGCCGACCGGAACCGGTTTTAAAGAAAGTCGATGATGAGATGTAGCCCAGACGACCACCGGGCTTCAACAGCTTCAGACCGCGCTCGAAAAAGTAGCAGTATAGGTCAGCCCGGTCTGAGACGACTTCGAAGCGGGTCTCCAGATAGGGCTTCATCGCCTTCAGCAGTTCCATGCGCACATAGGGTGGATTGCCAAGCACCACATCGAAACCGCCATCCGCAAACACGTGTGGAAAGGCGGTTCGCCAGCTGAAGCCGTGCTCAAGATAGGCGAAACTGGAATCCTCAATCAGGCTGTCGCCAACCTTTAGATTGTCGTCTAGACTGTCGAGCATCTTGCCGCGCCGCGCCGTCTTCACCCACAGCGACAGCTTGGCAATCTCGACGCTTTCCGCATTCACATCAACCCCAAAGAGGTTGTTGGTCAGAATCTCGCTATCCGGGTCGAAAAGTCCGAGTGCGCCACCCTTCAGGTCAGCAATCTTCTCATTTACACGGGTCAGCTCGGCCTTCATAAAGTCGAACGCCAACACCAAAAACACCCCGGAACCGCAGGCTGGATCAACAATACGTAAGGTTTTCAGACGGTCGCGGTAGGCTTCCCATGCCTCTCGCTCAGCGCCCTTGCGCTTCCACTGGATTTCCTCGTCATCGGCAGTCGCGCCTTTCTTGGCATAGACCGCCAGGACCTCCGCGAAAATATCCTTCAGGTGGGCCCCGAGGGTCTGCTGGACAATAAAGCGAGCAATATAGTCCGGCGTGTACACCACACCGTCCCGTTTACGGCGGCCGGAAGTCCCTGTGCTCTTAGCCTCCTCAACCTGTTCGCCGCGGGCTTCAGCCTGAAGCCGCTCAACATCGGCTATCGATTGCTCGAAGATATGACCTAGGACGGTAACCGAAACCTGCGAGGCAAAGTCGTAATCACCAATCTTTTTGAAGCCTTCGCAGACCTCATCAGGGATAGTAAGCGCATCCAGAATTGGGTCAGGCGCGAACAAACCGCCGTTGTAGGGCGGGACATCCAAGCGGGCATTGCCCTTGTCTATGGCGGCGAATAGGCCCTTGAAGTTGTCCCATACTGGGCGAGGGTTAAACGGATCGGCGTTTTCGAACGCCTTTTCCAGTATCCGTTTCGGCAAAAGACCAGTGTCTTCGGCGAATGCGGTGAACAATACCCGATCTAAGATTGTCTGTGCGGCGCTAATGGCATCGAGAGGGTGAACAGCTGGGGCTGCTTTCTGAACCGCTGCGATGAGGCTGCTACGAAGCGCCTTGTAGTCTTGATACAGCTCGTTGGTGATGTCCTTGTCTTCTTTCCGGCTCTCAGCAAGAAGGGCAAGGGTGCGGCCTGATAAGAGATTACCGGCGCTCAGGAGCAACATGAAGCGGGCGTATTCGGCGGGATCGGTCAGTCGAGCGAATTCGAACTTCTCGTACGACGATGTACCCTCGCCGAAACCATACAGCCGCAGTTCAACATAGTTAGAAACCAGCACCCATTTCACGCCAGGTGCTTTGGTCGCATATTCCCAAGCCTGTTGTACTGGACTCTTGGCGCGGCCAGGCATGATGGCATCAAGGTCTTTGGTCTTGGCGCCCTTCAGCTCGAATGGAGCGATGATTTGTGATTTTGTCGGACCGAAATGTCCGAGTGCCAAGTCGACAGAACCACCAAGAATCGCTTTCTCAGCCGTGACAGTGTGCTCAGCATTTGTGACCACACCGGTGTAGCCGAGAACAGCCTCAACGATGTTAGCTTTAAAACTTCCGTGGAGGGCCGTTTCTTTCTCTCTTAAAATGCGGCCCGACCGCACCATTTCGGCCCACTCTTCGAGAAGCCGACGATGGGGTTCCGGAATCGGTTGCACTGGGCCGACGTTGCGAGAAATCGTCTTAGGGTTAAAAAGCATCATTATCCAAAGCCATTCAATTAAATCTGTTAACTATTTTGAGCAGCTCACCGGTCAGCACATCGACATCCGTGTAAGGTTCATTGCCGTCATGCGGGGTGAACTGAGCCCTGAGGCCTTCCGCCCGCGCCGTCGCCTCAGGAATCCGATCTTTCGTATCCTGGAATACAGTTGGACTGTTCTTTGAATAGCCCGGATACGCCGCCGGCTTCTTCAGCTCGGCATATACGTTGTCACGGTGGATGGGCGCCAACACGTC
Source organism: Alphaproteobacteria bacterium (assembly GCA_027489415.1). Lineage (GTDB taxonomy): Bacteria > Pseudomonadota > Alphaproteobacteria > UBA2136 > UBA6156 > UBA6156. The sequence goes on along the minus strand of JAIXZU010000032.1, from coordinate 1,169 downwards.
CCTAAAATGCAGCAGCACCCACAGCTCAAAGTTGGGCACCGACGGAATGGCTTTAAACGGTACTTTGGCCTTCAGGTCATTCTTCAGAGCCTGATCAGTCGCCTCGGCTTTCGCTAACGCATTGTGGTAGCTGGCATGATCGTCGCGATCGAAGACGACATAGACCCGATCAAAAGCTCTGGTCTCCTCGAACCGGTCGATCGCATACTCAACGATCTGCAGTGGCGCCGTCCCATAATCCGATGGGACAATGGCAATATCCGCGTTGGGCAGGCGTTTCTCGCGACGAATTGCGGTGAAATAGTGGACCTCAGTTTTCGCGCCCTCACACACGATCAGCATACGATCGTAAGGCCGCTTTCGCCCGGCTTTTCGCGCGATGCGGTCTTCCTGTCGCTCGAAGCGGTGATGTTTGGCCAAAAACTGCTCTTCCCTTACCCCAGTATCGGAATGCCACCATAGCGCCCGCCGAGATACCCCTTTTCAAGGGCCTCACCTTTACGCGGTGAGAAATCCAAAAGCGGGAACAGATGAGAGCCCTGTTCATTGTCTTTCTCAGTGAACCACACCTGGTCGCGTCGAAGCTTTCCACCATCGAGCAGCGACACGTCATGGGTTGAGAAAATCAACTGGGCCCCGTTCCGATTCAACTCAGGGTCATTAAACATCTGGACGATCTTCAAGACAAGCAGGGGGTGCAGGCTACGGTCTAGCTCGTCCACTACCAATGTCCGGCCTTTCTGCAGGATATCGAGGATAGGCCCCGCCAGCTCGAAGAGGATTTGGGTTCCGGCAGACTCCTCGCCGATATCAAATTTATAGAGTTCGCCGCCCGCCATATGACCGAACTGCGGGATATCGAACTCCGCATCCTGGACTTCGGGCGCTCCGCCCGGGAAACTGACGTGGAACTGCCGCCCCATTCGCTTGTCTACCGAGACCGTCGAAATGCCGGTATCTGCGGCTGCCATAACGGACTGAACGCGCTCGCGATTACCCGCAGTCTGGACGTAACCCGCCGTAAACCCAAAACCGATGCCTGGCCCGTCCGGCAAGATCACCAAGTCCTCCGCGAACCGCTGCTAGCGAGGCTTTAGCTGCTCATTATTGAGCTGAACGGCCGTAGTGAGGAAAAGCACTTCCTTACGGGTCGAGGCCTCCCAGACCTT
>JAIXZU010000148.1 GCA_027489415.1 Alphaproteobacteria bacterium | reverse complement strand
GGTATGGGGACGAGGCTTGTGTGTTTATGGAGACTTACCATGAGGTAGGTAGCCAGGAGATGGGTAGCCAGGTAGCCAAGGAGGAGATGGCCAAGCGTTGGGAGTCTCTTCTGGCCTTGCGTGACCGCGTGAATGGCGAGCTTGAGAAGTTGCGGGCTGCTGGTGGCATTGGTGCCAATGCCGAGGCCAGCATTGTGATTGACGAGGCTTTGCCGGAGGAGCTGGTGCGTGAAGTGTGCGGTGTAAGCAAGGTGACGGTGGGTGGAAGTCTTCAGGTAGCCAAACATGATGGACATAAGTGCCCGCGGTGTTGGCGGTACTATGGGAAGCTGGAGCAATCCGGCGTATGTTTGCGGTGTGATGAGGCCGTCCTAACAACGAAAGCGGCGTAAGCTTTGGCAAAAGAGATTGAGACCAAGGAAGTGTTCATACCCGCGAGGGTACTGGATGCGTGCCTGAAAGGCTGGGAAGACGCCGAAGACACCGCCTTGGCACGGGCGGTGGGCGAAGCGATGGAGCACGCCTACTGGCACTGGCGCTGGCTGATGGCGGTGCGGGCGAAGAAATGCCGCCTTGTGGTGGTGCAGGTGCGCGATGCGCGCGGCGTGGAGCTGATGCCGCATTACCAAATTGGGGAGTTGTTCACGTTAAGTGGCTGGCACCCCGAGCGTGCGCTGGCCGAAGCCCAGACGTTGCTGGCGGAAAGTGGTGACGGCTTGAGTTTTGACCTGCCGGTGGACCATGAGATGTTGAGCGAGTGGGGCGAGATTGCCAAGGTTTTCGAGATTGATGACGACAGTGCGCTGGAAGTGCTGGGGGCGGCGATGGTGCTGCTGGACCAAGCCCATGATGCGTATGTGGAAGAGTTGGGTGAGAACTTCTACATTGCCACGCGGGGGATTGAGCGTGACCTTGATAACCTGATTGGGGATGAATACGGCCGCTGGAGCGCCGAGACGATGCAGATTGTCGATAAGACGAGCACGGTTGGGATGGTGCAGATTTTCCCCGAAGTGCCGGAAGGGATGAAGACCGCCGTGCCGATGGTTTATTTGCCGGATATTATTGAGGAAGCTGGTGACGAGGGAGAGGATGACCATGCCTAAGCTGATGGTAAAAGACTACCTTAAGCCGCGGGTGTTGGGCCTGAGTGTGGCCGCCGTGGTGATTGTGCTCGATGCCGCGAGCAAGGCATGGGCGCTGTGGGCCAAGGCCAGCCACGTGCTGCCGGTGTGGCTGAACGTGCTGGGTTTCGGGTGGGGGGAGATTGGCTTCCATTTTGCGTGGAACCGCGGGATGAGTTTCAGTTTACTGGATGGTGTGGCGTGGGGGCCGTGGCTGCTGGCGACCGTGGCGGTGGTGGCGAGTGGGTGGTTTATCCATTGGTTGGGGGAAGAAGGTAGCCAGGAACCGGGTAGCCAGGTAGCCGGGAGATGGCGTTTTCATCAGATAGGGCTTGGCTTGCTGATTGGGGGGGCGATTGGCAATTTGCTGGACCGTGCGCAGCATGGGGCTGTGGTGGACTTTCTGGTGCTGAACCCGTGGGGGCTGTTCCCGTACACGTTCAATATTGCCGATGTGGCAATTACTTTCGGTGTGGTGTTGCTGCTGCTGGACAGTTGGCTGCGACGCCCTTAGAGTGTGCCGAAGACAAGAAAAGGATTTCTTCCGATGCAAAGACTTCAGGTTGGACGTGTGATGGTGATGGGCATGGCCGTGTTGGTAACCGCCTGCGGCAGCACCAAGCTGATGGGCAAGACCCTGCCCGATGAAACGCAAGTGATTGACGGCCCGACGCTGGCGTTGCCGCCGCAGTTTGAGTTGCGCCCGCCACGAGAGTCCTCCGACTATGAGAGTTTGCTGCGCGCCCAGAAGAGTGCTGAAGCCCAGAACCTGATTGTGAACGGCACCAGTGCCACGACTGCGGGGATGGCTCCTGCAACTGGGGGTGAGGTACCGGCCACTGACGCATGGCTGCTGAACAAGACCAAGGCCCAGACCGGTGTGGTGGCTGACCCGAACGTGCGTGCCGAGCTGGACGCGGCCGGAAAAAGCCCCGAAGAACAACAAGCCAAAGCCGAAGCCGCGAAGAAGCAGGGCTTGCTGAAGCGCTGGTTTGGCGGTAGTGACGACGAATAAGCGTATGAAGGTATTTAACAAGGCAACAATGTGGGGCGCCGTGGGCGCCCTGTTGCCGCTAGGACTGCTGATAGGGGGAGAAGAGGCCATGGCGATGGAGATTCAAAGTTTCAAGCTGGATAACGGCATGCAGGTGCTGGTGGTGCCGGATACCCGTGCGCCGGTGGTGACCCACAGCGTGTGGTACAAAGTGGGCGCCATGGATGAAAAGCCCGGTAAGACCGGCCTTGCGCACATGACCGAGCACCTGATGTTCAAGGGCACGCATAAGTACCCGATGGGCACGATGGATAAGATCGTGCAGCGGCGCGGTGGTGTGCAGAACGCCTTCACCAGCTACGACTTTACCGCCTATTACCAAAAAGTGCCGGTGACCGAGCTTGAGACCATGATGGACCTTGAAAGTGACCGCATGGCGAACTTGCAGCTGACGGATGAGATTTTCCAGCCCGAGCGCAAAGTGGTGGCGGAAGAGCGCAAGCTGACCACCGACAGCAGCCCCAACGACAAGTTCTTTGAACAGGTGATGCGCCGCCACTACGCGCACCACACCTACGGTCACCCCGTGATTGGCTGGGCCGAGGATATTCAGGGTTACACCTTCACCGATGCGATTGACTGGTACCGCACCCATTACGCGCCCAACAACGCGACGATGATTTTAGTGGGCAACGTGACCGCCGATAGCGTGAAGCCGCTGGTGGAGAAGTACTACGGGCCGCTGAAAGCCTTGGCGAGCGTGCCCGAGCGCGAGGTGGTGGACGAGCCCCTGCGCGACAGCCAATTGACCTATGTGAAGCTTGACCCTGCGGTGCAAGTGGCCGGATGGCACATGTTGTACCGCGCGCCGAGCCAGTTCCAAGGGATTGCCGGTGCCAAGGTTGGCAAGGGTGACGCGACCGGGCTGTGGGTGCTGAGTGAGATTCTGGGTGGGGGGGCGACGTCCCGTCTGTATCAGGAGCTGGTGGTGAAGCAGCAGCTGGCCGACAGTGCCAGCGCCAACTATGACGCCGTGCGTGCCGGTGAGACGACGTTTGATATTTCCGTGCAGCCTAAGGACGGCGTGAGCGCTGACAAGATCAGACCCGCCGTGCAGGCGATTGTGGACGAGCTGAAAGCCAAAGGCGTGACCAAAGAGGAGTTTGAGCGGGCCCGTGTAAGCCTGAAGGCCGATGAGATTTACGCCCGCGATGACCCGTTCACCAGCGTGTACCGCCTTGGCATGTGGGTGAATGCCGGTGGTGATGTGGCACACTTCCAAGACTGGCAGGATGAGCTGGATGCGTTGACCGTAGATGATATTCGGGCGCTGGCGGTGAAGTATTTGAAGATGGAGAGTTCGACGGTGGCGGTGTTGGCGGGGCGGCAGGAGCAGCTTGGGGCGATGGCGGTGAGTGAGTAGGAGCGATTTTTACGCTGCGCGTTACCGTGGCTTCACTCAGGGCTTCGCCCTCGTTCTCGCCAGCAGGGGATAAACCCCCTGCACCCCCAGCGGTAGTCAAAGGAAAGGGTGGGACCCCTTTCCTTTAGATCCTATCCCCCTTTGCACTATGCGCTTGCGCGACGGATGTACTCGCT
>JAIXZU010000103.1 GCA_027489415.1 Alphaproteobacteria bacterium | reverse complement strand
GTGTGGTTTTGCGCGGGATCCAGCACTTCGAGCAGTGCGGAGGACGGATCTCCGCGGAAGTCCTGCCCCAGTTTGTCGATTTCATCGAGCAGGAACAGCGGGTTCATGCTGGAGGTTTTTTTGATGTTCTGGATGATTTTGCCGGGGAGCGCGCCGATGTAAGTGCGGCGGTGGCCACGGATTTCTGCTTCGTCCCGCACACCGCCCAGGGCCATGCGGACATATTCCCGCCCTGTGGCTTTGGCGATGCTTTCGGCAAGGCTGGTTTTACCAACGCCCGGAGGGCCGACGAGGCAGAGGATGGGGCCTTTGAGTTTGGCAACGCGTTGCTGTACTGCGAGGTATTCGACAATGCGTTCCTTGACCTTTTCCAGACCAAAGTGGTCTTCGTTCAGAACTTTTTCGGCGAAGGAGAGATCCTTCTTCAATTTGGATTTTTTGCCCCATGGCAGGCCGAGGAGGACATCCAGATAGTTACGGACGACGGTGGCCTCCGCTGACATGGGTGACATCATGCGGATTTTCTTGAGCTCGGCTTCGGCTTTTTCCTTGGCTTCTGGGCTGAGTTTCAGCTCTTTAAGCTTCTTCTCGTACTCGCCGAAGTCCCCTTCCTCGCCTTCGCCGAGTTCCTTCTGGATGGCCTTCATTTGCTCGTTCAGATAGTACTCGCGCTGGGATTTCTCCATCTGCTTCTTCACGCGGTTGCGGATTTTACGCTCGACGTGCAGGAGGCCGATTTCATTTTCCATGAATTGATAGAGTTTTTCGAGGCGGTCGTCGACGAGGTCGAGTTCCAGAAGTTCCTGCTTTTGCTCGATTTTCAGGTTGAGGTGCGAGGCGATGGTGTCCGCGAGGCGGGTTGGTTCATCGATGGCGGCGAGGCTGACCAAGACTTCCGGCGGGATTTTCTTGTTCAGCTTTACGTATTCTTCAAATTCGGCGACGACTGTACGGACGAGAGCTTCGAGTTCGGCTTCCTCCCCTTCCCTTTCCAAGAAGGTTTCGGCGCGGGCGGTGAACATTGTGCCGGCGTCGCGGATATCCGTCAGGCGGACGCGGGTTTGGCCTTCGACGAGGACTTTGACGGTGCCGTCCGGCAATTTCAGCATTTGCAGGACGTTACCGAGGCAGCCGACGCGGTAGACGTCGTCGACTTCGGGGTCGTCCTGGGCTTCGTCCCGCTGGGTGACGAGGATGATTTGCTTGCTGGCATTCATGACTTCTTCCAGCGCCTTGACGGATTTCTCGCGCCCGACGAAGAGCGGGACTATCATGTGCGGGAATACGACAATGTTGCGCAGGGGCAGGACCGGCAGCACGGGGCTGGCGGTGTCCGGTGATGATGTGGTGGCTCTTGGCATGCTGAGGCTCCCTGCTTATTTAATTACGTCGTTCTTGGTCTTCTTGTTTCGCACCTTAGCACTCAAATAATGTGAGTGACAAGACGTATTACGATTTTATTGTAATACCCTTGATGGGTGCGCGTTTGGGCAACTGAAGCCATGGTGCGGAGGGTAAAGTGTATATGCAAGCGGGGGGGCCTTAAAAGTGAACAGCCATCCGAAAAGAGTGAACAGTGGGTGGGCGGGGTGTGGCGGATTGGCCGAACGCACCGCTGCGCAAGGATGAAAAAAGCGGGCCTAAGCCCGCTTTCCTACTCTATGGTTTAGCTGGCTTTTTTGGTTTGTTTCTCGGCTTTGGGGGCGCTGGAGGTGCCGCTGACGTTGTCCGTGTAGATTTTCAGCGGTTCGGCGGTGCCTTGCACGGTGCCGGCGTTGATGACGACTTCTTCCAGACCCTTTTGGCTGGGGATGTCGAACATCGTGTCCAGCAGGATGTTTTCGAGAATCGCGCGCAGGCCGCGGGCGCCGGTTTTGCGCTTGATGGCTTGGGTGGCGACTTCGGTGAGCGCGTCCGGCGCGAAGGTGAGGCGCACGTTTTCCATCTGGAACAGTTGCTGGTACTGCTTGATGAGAGCGTTCTTCGGCTCGGTGAGGATTTGCATGAGGGCGGCCTCGTCGAGGTCGTTCAGCATGGCCAAGACCGGCAGACGGCCGACAAATTCGGGGATGAGGCCGAATTTCACGAGATCCTCGGGTTCGGCGTGCTGGAAGAGTTCGCCGATGCCGCGTTTGTCTTCGCCCGCAACCTCAGCATTGAAGCCGATGCTGCGCTTTTGCATGCGCTGGCCGATGACTTTATCCAACCCTGCAAAGGCTCCGCCGCAGATAAAGAGGATGTTGGAGGTGTCCACTTGCAGGAACTCCTGCTGCGGGTGTTTGCGGCCGCCTTGGGGCGGAACGGAGGCGACGGTGCCTTCGATGAGCTTGAGGAGGGCTTGTTGCACGCCTTCGCCGGAGACGTCCCGCGTGATGCTGGGATTGTCCCCTTTGCGGGAAATCTTATCAATTTCATCGATATAGACGATACCGCGTTGGGCGCGTTCGACGTTGTAGTCCGACGCCTGGAGCAGCTTAAGGATAATGTTTTCAACATCTTCACCGACATAACCGGCTTCTGTCAGCGTGGTGGCGTCCGCCATGGTGAAGGGAACGTCCAGAATTCGGGCAAGTGTTTGGGCGAGAAGCGTTTTTCCGGTTCCGGTCGGGCCAATCAGCAGAATGTTCGATTTGGCGATTTCGACGGGGTCCGTCCCTGCGGCGGCGCTGGCGGCAGCGTGTTCGAGGCGCTTATAGTGGTTGTAAACGGCGACGGACAGGATGCGTTTGGCGCGCTTTTGGCCGATGACGTAGTCGTCCAAGATCCCCATGATTTCCATGGGCGTTGGGAGGCCGTGGGCGCCTTGACCACCGGCAGCCTTGAGGGCTTTGGCGGCGGCGGCGGGTTGGGCTTCTTCCTCGCGGATGATGTCCATGCACAGGCGGACGCATTCGTCGCAGATGAACACCGTGGGACCGGCGATGAGCTTGCGGACCTCATGCTGGCTTTTGCCGCAGAAGCTGCAGTAAAGGGTGCCGCCTGCGGGAGGAGTGGTGGAGGAGTCTGACTTCTTGGCCATGAGTATGGGTACGCCTTATTGTGATGGGGCAGTTTTGGCTAGGAGGCTTGGCATGTCAAGCATTGTGCAATGGCCGTGCCAAAGCGAGACGTAGGAGATTTGAGGGGCTGTGGCTTTTTAGTGTTGAGTGTTTGGTGTTGAGTGTTTGGTGATTTGCGGGCAGTGAACAGGTTTTAGGCACGAGAGGCAAGTTAGTGTATACTGACAAGGCTTGTGGGGTTTTTCGTGAAGATTTTTTTGGGGAGGCATTTGTGGGTTTTTTTGGGGGAGCGTGGGTGGCCCGATAAGACGGTTTGGAGATAGTGGGGGAAGGCTTGGTGGCCTTTGTTTTGCGCGAATTTGATGGTGATATTATAGCTTATTTTGGATGAAAAGTCAAGGATTATGAAGGTTTAGCTTACCGCTTATACTATTGTTTTTATTGTTATTTCTGGGATTTTGGTGATGGTAAATGGAGGGAAGGTGAATGGACCGCCGATTGTGAAAAGCTTGGTGAGAGCGGATTTTTATTCACCATGAATGGTGAATGTAAGGAAAGTGCGTGGGCAGCGGATGGAAGGTGGATGGGCAGTGGCTGGGTGGTAGGAGTGAGGTGTGAGAATCCGATTGCTTGGTTGCCCGGATATATGTATACTTGTTTTAATTTGTGATTCATCTGCCAGAGGAGGATTCCATGGCGAGTAAGTTTTCCGGAAAGGGACGGGCTAAACCCGCGACTTCGACACCTGTGAATGGGGCCAAGGCCCCTGCCCCCACGAGTAATGAGACGAATGCATGGCATGTGCTGAAGGCGATGCCGGAGTTCGTGTATGGGTACAAGCATGACCCGCGGCTTGCGCGCCTGAACCATGGCATTCCCGAGGAGCGGTTGCTGGCGAAGCTAGGGCTGACCGACCCGAAATTGACCATGGGGCGGCTGCGTGAATTGCTGGCTGCCCTGCAGCGTGACAGGCGCGTTGAGTATGGGCTTTTCCCGACCCCGTGGGGTTCCGAGAAAGGCTGGCGCAAGTGCAGCTAGGGGGTACGCCCCCTGCCCCGACCCTTTTACCCCTTTTTCCAAACACGGGAGGTTGCCATGGGCAGCTATGAAATGCGACTGCTGCTGTGGGTGAAAGCCCTGCAGCAGGATGATATGAGTACGCCTGACAACCTGCGCGACAACATGCGCAAGCATGCCGAGTTTGTGATGGCAAAACGCTGGGGGCCGGCGTGGCTGAAAGCCCTGTGGCTGAGGTTCAGCCAGCGCAAGGTGAGGTTCACCGCCGCGATGGAAAACCTGAAGGACTGGGAGATGATTGCCGCCAAACCGGGGGCGGCGAATGTTTATCAGTTGACCGCATTTGGATTTGCGGCATTGCGACGCTAGGGGCTGCTTCGGCAGCCCTTTTGCGTTTGGCGTGGTGCGTTTTGCGTTTTTGAAAGCCTGATTTATGGGAAGTGCCCTCGATGAATAGGGGTTGCGCCGGCACGGTGCTTTTCACCAAAAATACGATTTTTGGGAAAAGCATCCGGCTGGTGCGGTGGCTTCGGCGATTGGAAGGGGCAGTTAGCTATTTGGAAGGCTTAGGATGGGGGGTGCTTGTGGGCCATTGAAAATAGGAGTATTGAGGCGGGGTAATTCTGCCGGGGATGGAGGATATTTCCGTGGCCGTGACCGTTTTTGAACCAACCTACCGTATGACGAGCCTTGACATGACCCTGCTGAAAATCATCAGCAAAGGTAACACCGAAGGTTTTGATGGAGAGCTTGTGGACTGGGTGAAAGCCTGGCGCTGCCAGCACATGAACCCAGCTAAAGCCTTTTTGTTGAACCTGATAGGGCCGGACTTGCGGGCCGTAAGGGCTTCCGTAGCGGCGCTGACCGCACAGGGGTTTATTATCCATGAGCTGGAGTCTCAGGACCGGGCCGATGGCCACGGCCTTGTGAACTATATTGGCCTTGCGCCGCGCAAACGCCTTTACCGCCTGACGAACGCCGGGCGGGCTGCGGTTGAATTAGCTGAGTAACGAAAGGCGGCCTGTGGGCCGCCTTTTTTGTTGGGATTAGCCGGATTTTAGGCGGCCTTCTTTTTCGTCTTGGTCATGTCGTCTCGGCTCGTGAGGACGTGGTCGATCATGCCGTATTTTTTGGCTTCCATGGCCGTCATGAAGTTGTCGCGCTCGGTGTCCTTCGCGATGGTTTCCACCTTCTGGCCGGTGTGGTGGGCGAGGATGCCGTTGAGGAGTTCACGCGTGCGTTTGATTTCGTCCGCCTGAATGAGAATGTCCGAGGCTTGGCCTTGGGCGCCGCCGAGGGGTTGGTGGATCATCACACGTGCATTGGCGAGGGCGTAGCGTTTGCCCGGTGCGCCGCCAGCGAGCAGGAACGCGCCCATGGACGCGGCTTGGCCGACGACGATGGTGGAGACGGGGCACTTGATGTATTGCATGGTGTCGTAGATGGCCATCCCTGCCGTGACCACGCCGCCGGGAGAGTTGATGTAGAAGTGGATGTCCGCTTCGGGGTTTTCGGCTTCCAAGAACAGCAGTTGGGCGACGATGAGGTTGGAGACGTGGTCCTCGACTTGGCCGGTCAGGAACAGGACGCGCTCTTTGAGGAGGCGGCTGTAGATATCGTAGGAGCGTTCGCCGCGGGCGGTTTGCTCGATTACCATTGGGACTAAAGAAGACATTCTGGGGCCTTTCTGGGCTGTTATTCTGCTATGGTGGTGATGATAGGGGCAGTGCGGGTTGTCGGCAAAGGAATTTGTGCGTTAGATGGTGCAGTTTTGAATTTAGGGGAGATGGTGTGATGCGTTACCGCAAGCTTGGACATACGGATTTGAATGTGAGCGAGATTTGCCTCGGCACCATGACGTGGGGCACGCAAAACACGCAGGACGAGGCGTTTGCGCAGATGGATTATGCGCTGGCGCAGGGGGTTAACTTTTGGGATACCGCCGAGCTTTACCCTGTGAACCCCGCGAGTGAGGCGACTTATGGGGATACGGAGACGATTATCGGGCGGTATTTTCACCAGCGGGGTGGCCGCGACAAGGTGGTGCTGGCGAGCAAGGTGGCGGGGCCTGGACGGCCGTGGATCCGGAAAGGAGAAGGCTTTAAGCCCAAGGGCATGAAGGCGGCGCTGGAGGACAGCCTGAAGCGCCTGCAGACAGACTACCTAGACCTGTACCAGTTGCACTGGCCGCAGCGCGGGAGTTACCACTTCGGGCAGAACTGGTTTTATGCCGCGCCGGGGACGGATATTGAAAAGCAGGTGACGGGAGAGGTTGTCGATAACATTCACGAGACCCTTGAGACGCTGGCGGGGTTTGTGGTGGAGGGGAAGGTGCGGGCGATCGGGCTTTCCAATGAAACCGCGTGGGGTATGGGGCAGTTTGTGAAGCTGGCCGAGCAGCACAAGTTACCGCGCGTGGCCAGCGTGCAGAACGAGTACAGCCTGATGTACCGCGTGAATGATTTGGATGTGGCGGAAGTGTGTTTGCGCGAGGGGATTGGGATGCTGGCGTATACCCCCTTAGCGGCCGGATGGTTGAGCGGCAAGTATTATGGTGGGTTGCGGCCGGAAGGTGCGCGCTTGACCATGGATGCGTACAAGACCAGCCAGCGGTTGACGGATAACGCGCAGAAAGCGGCGGATGCTTATGCTGATTTGGCGCGTGAGCATGGGCTTGACCCTGCGCAGATGGCGATTGCGTTTGCGCTCAAGCAGCCGTTCATGGCCAGTGTGATTATTGGTGCAACCAACCTTGCGCAGCTGGAGGCGAACATTGGCGCGGCTGAGGTGGAGCTGGATGATGCCGTGATGATGGGAATCCATGCGGTGCGGCAGCAGTTCCCGATGCCTTATTAGTGGCTAGAGGTTAGATGTTAGAAGTTAGATTGGGGGGTTGGGCCCCCTTTTCTTTGTTTCAGATTTGTTTTTCGGAGTAGTCGCAGCCTAGGCCCATGCCGGGGGGGAGGACCAGTGGGGCGCCGGCGCTGCGGAGGCGGGCGTACATGCCGTTAGGGGACGTGCTGGTGACAAGATAAACGTTTTTATAGCCGGGGCGGACGACCTGCACGCCAGCCTTGGCAAAGATGGCGTAGGCCTGCTGCTGCGTGGTGCCCGGCCAGACGTAGACGCTGGCGAAGGGGGTATCCGAGTGCGTGACCACCCAGAAGGGCGCAAATACCATGCTTGCCATGATAATGCCTGCGAGAAGCACGAATACGTGCTTTACCCCTTGTTGAGAATGATTCATACGATTATCCTCCCATAAAAATAAGACATAGAAAAAGCATAATCACATGGTTACTTCTGCGCTTTCCGAGAACGCCGGTATGCTGGCGAATTTACGCAAAATTGGTGGGTTTATTTCCGCAGGGTTATGTACCGTATTTGCCGCATTCACCATATGGCTGGCGCTGACCGGCCCTGCGGGCGGACAGATGTACGCAGTGATGAGCAGCCTGTGCATGATGACCACGTGGGCGTTTATCTTCTGGATGCCGCAGGCGCAGGTGACGCGGTTTATCTGTGCGATTTCCGGCGTGGTGCAGATTAGCCTGATTGTGGCGCTGCATAACGGCCAACCCTTCCAGATTGATTACCACATGTACTACTTTGCATGGCTGGCCGTGCTGGTGCTGCTGGTGGACTGGCGCGCGATACTGGTGGGCGCGGTGGTGACGGCTGTGCACCATGTGGGTTTCAACTTCATGCTGCCGCTGCTGGCCTTCCCCGGCGGGGCTGATTTCGGGCGTGTGGTGCTGCATGCGGTGGCGGTGGTGATTCAAACCGCGGCGCTGGTGTGGTTCAGTTTCACCCTTGAGCACATGCTGCGTGCGTTGAGCGATTTCAGCCAGACCTTTGCCCGTGCTGCCAGCGACCTTGACCTGCGCGCCAACCTGAATGCCGACAGCCGCACCGAAATGGGCAAGCTGGGCGCCGCGGCCAACCTGCTGATTAGCCGCCTGCACAGCGCGATGACCGAAGTGCAGAAAACCAGCACCTGCCTTGAAGATGCCGCGACCCAGCTGAACACCACCAGTGACGGGATTACGCGCCGCAGCAACGAACAGGTGGTGACCACGGACTTCCTGTTTGAGAAGATTAATGAGTCGTCCCGCCAGATCATGGAAGTTTCTGGTGTGGCGCGCGAGGCCAATGAGCGGGCCACCATGTTGAAAACCAGTGCCACACACATTGAAGACGTGATGCGGCGGTTGCAGGCGAACTCCGATGAAATCGGGCAGATTAGCAGCCTGATTAGCGCGTTTTCCGAACAGACCAACCTGCTGGCGCTGAACGCAAGCATTGAAGCCGCGCGGGCCGGTGACGCCGGTAAAGGCTTTGCGGTGGTGGCCAACGAAGTGCGCACCCTTTCCCAGAACGTGAGCCAGAGTGCGATTGATATTTCCAGCAAAGTGAAGGCGCTGCGCGAGAATATCGGTGAGGCGATTCAGGGGATGGATGTGATTAGCGAGTCGGCATCCACCATGCAGACGATTAACACGCAGGTGAATGCGACGGTGGAGCATCAGGCCGTGGCGACGGAGGAGATTTCTTCGAAGATCACCGACTTCCGCCGCCAGCTGACCGAAGTGGTGAGCGAGCTTGGGCGCAACCACGGGGCGATAGCGTCCGTTGCCGCTGAGAGCCAGAAGCTGAGTGCGCAGACGGCGGTGTTCAAGCTGTAGTGGATAGAGGTTAGACGTTAGAGGTTAGATTGGGGGCTTTGGTCCCCTTTTTCATAAAAAAGGCCCCATCTTTCGATGGGGGTTCGAGGGAAGGTCATCCGCGCTTCTTCATCGCATCATGGCTGTACATGATGCTCGCGAGAATCACGGTGGTGAGGATGCCGTAGGCGGCGATTTCTTTTACGATCTCAAGCACTGCTATTCCTTTCAGCTTTCGGGCTGGGGGCCCGTTTAAACAATTAGTCAAACGGCCCTAGAGCCAATTTGATACTGATTTATAGGGCGTTTCACAAAGGGGGGGCGGTTGGAGGCTGACAGGCGGTGAACGCGGGAAGAGCTTGGGATGGGTAGGGGTTGCGCCGGCACGGTGGTATCT
>JAIXZU010000011.1 GCA_027489415.1 Alphaproteobacteria bacterium | reverse complement strand
CGTTCGCCGGCGGTGGCGGGGGAGAAGGTTGCGGCGAGGATGGCGAGGGTAAGCAGGGTCTTGCGCATGGATGACCTCCGTAGGTGCGCGGGAAACGGGACTTGGGGCCCGTTTCGGTGAATTTACACTTTTGACGGGCCCGTGGTGGTGCGGGATTGGGGTTATTATGGGGTTAGGGGGCCTGTTTTACAAGGTTTGGCGGAAAAGCGAAGCGGGATGTCGCTTTAGGGTTTTAAGGGCGGTTTTTTTGGCCTAGAGTACCTGCCATGGAAAAATGGATGAAAGCAGGCCTGATTTGGGCCGGAATTTTTGTGGCGGCGTTGGTCGTTGTGAGTCTCATGCAAGGTGCGCCGAAGGAGCAGGGGCGGGAAATCAGTTATTCCGACTTCCTGAAACGGGTTGAAAACGGCCAGTTTTCCGAGGTGAAAATTGAAGACCAGCTGCTGGTTGGCACCACCACGGAAGGTGGCCTTGCCCAGACCATGGCGCCGCGCGACCCCGACCTGATTAAGACCCTCCGCGAGAAGAACGTGAACATTAAAGTGACCGCGCCTGCGGAAATGAGCCCGCTGCTCCAGATTCTGATTAGCTGGGCGCCTTGGTTGGTTATCATCGGGGTGTGGATTTACCTGATGCGCCAGATGCAGGGTGGCGGCAAGAGTGGTGGTGGTGGCGGGCCTTTCGGGTTTGGGAAGGCGCGGGTGCAGATGCATTCCGAGAGCAAGGTCAAAGTGCTGTTTGACGACGTGGCCGGTGTGGACGAAGCCAAGCAAGAGCTTGAAGAAGTTGTGGAATTCCTGAAAGACCCGAATAAGTTCCAGAAACTTGGCGGGCGCATACCGAAAGGCGTGCTGCTGGTAGGTAGCCCCGGTACGGGTAAGACCCTGCTGGCCAAGGCTGTGGCGGGTGAGGCTGGCGTGCCGTTCTTCAGCATTTCCGGTTCCGACTTCGTGGAGATGTTCGTGGGGGTTGGTGCGGCCCGTGTGCGTGACCTGTTTGAGACGGGTAAGAAGCATGCGCCGTGCATTATCTTCATTGACGAAATTGATGCGGTGGGGCGCCACCGTGGCACCGGTGTTGGCGGCGGGAACGACGAGCGTGAGCAGACCCTGAACGCCATGCTGGTGGAAATGGACGGGTTTGATGCGAGCGAGGGTGTCATTATTATTGCCGCGACCAACCGCCCTGACGTGCTTGACCCTGCGTTGCTGCGCCCGGGCCGGTTTGACCGGCAGGTGGTGGTGCCGCTTCCAGATATCCGCGGCCGTGAGCAGATTTTACAGGTGCATATGCAGAAAGTGCCGCTGGGAACTGATGTGGATGCAACTGTGATTGCCAAGGGGACACCGGGCTTTAGTGGTGCCGACCTTGAGAACCTTGTGAACGAGGCCGCCCTGATGGCTGCCCGCCGCAACAAGCGCCTTGTTGACATGAACGACTTTGAGACCGCCCGCGATAAAGTAATGATGGGGGCCGAGCGCCGCAGCACAGTGATGACCGAGGATGCCAAGCGCACCACGGCTTACCATGAGGCTGGGCACGCCATTGCGATGATGTACCTTGATGGGCCGAAAGACCCACTGCACAAGGTTACTATCATACCAAGAGGCCGTGCGCTGGGTGTGACGATGAGTTTGCCGGGCGAGGATAAGTTCACTTACGACAAGCGTTACCTTGAGAACCAGATTGCCATGCTTTACGGCGGGCGGTTGGCGGAAGAGATCTTCCTTGATGGCCAGCAGACCAGTGGCGCCAGCAATGACATTGAGCGGGCCACCGACCTTGCCCGCCGTATGGTGACCCAGTGGGGGATGAGCAGCCTTGGGCCGATTAACTACGGTGAGAAGGAAACCGCGGTGTTCCTTGGCCGTGACATGGGCAGCCGTTCGGCGATTTCCGAAGCCATGGCGGGTAAGGTGGATGCCGAGGTGCGGGCGATTATCGACCGCAACTTTGAGCGCTGCAAAAAGCTGCTGACCAAGTACAGCAAGGAAATGGAGCTGCTGGCGCAAGGCTTGCTGGAGTATGAGACCCTTGATGTGAGCCAAGTGGAAGACCTGCTTGCCGGACGCAAAGTGGTGGTGCGTAAAGATGCCCCGACCAAGCGTAAGACTGTGAAAGAGCCGGAGGTGGTGATTGATGCCATTGATGGTGGACAGGTGCAGGCTAAGGCGAAGGTTGGGGATAAGCTGAAAAGTGCCGTGAAGAAAGCGACCAAGCCGAAGAACTAAAAAGGGCCCCGAGGGGCCCTTTTTATTCCGCCGCGCAGGTGAAGGTGGGGCGATTGAGTTGGAGGCGCTGTGTCACAAACCGGTTGGAGTGGCGGCGGGGATAGCATGACGGGCACTTGTTCCCCTGATAGAGGATGGCGATCATGTTCTCCCGCCAGGTTGATGAGCAGGTGACGCAGCGGATGAGAGTACGCTGTTTGGCGCCGTGGTAGCCCTCCGGGAGTTCCAGATTGGCTTCGGCCAGAAAGGGGCCGAGTTTGCCGCTTTGGGCGAGGTTCATTTTCGGGGAGCTGCCGTAACAGTACGGGCAACCGTTGCCTTCTGAGCGGCGGTGCTTGATCTGGTTCGGGGGCGCGGTGAAGATATGCCCTGAGGGACATTCCCATTTTTCATCCACGTAGCTTTTGGGGTTTGGGCTGCCGCGATAAATGAGCCCTGCCGATTGCGCGATGCTGTGGGCGTTGGCGAGTGTCATGCGTTTTACAGACATGGGTTCTGACCTTAAACGGGAGGGGGATAGGGCCAGTATAAAGGCGGTGAACGGCGTGGCAAGCGTGAGGCACTTCAACGCAAGTGAAATAGGCAAAATGCATGCATCAGGCGGTGTTTTGAGGTATGAAGGAGGACTTATGAGAGAGGGCTTTGGTATGGCGAACAAGTATTTCGGCACAGATGGGATTCGGGGTGAGGCTAACGGCGCGGTATTACGGCCGGATATGCTGGTGCGGATTGGCCAGGCCGCTGGTTATGTGGTGGGTAAAAAGACCACCAAGCCCGCCCATGCCGGTAAGCCGACCGTGGTGATTGGCAAGGATACCCGGCTTTCCGGCTATATGATTGAAAGTGCGCTTGAGGCTGGTTTCACCAGTGTGGGCTTTACCTGCCTGCTGCTGGGCCCGCTGCCCACCCCTGCCGTGGCGATGCTGACGCGCAGCCTGCGCGCGGATTTGGGCGTGATGATTACGGCCAGCCACAACCCCTACGCGGACAACGGCATCAAGATGTTCACCCCCGACGGGTTGAAGCTGAACGGTGGCTTTGTGGAGCAGATTGAAGAGCTGATTGACCACCCAGAGCGCATCCCGTTAGTTGGCCCCGACCACATTGGTAAAGCCGTGCGGGTGGAAGATGCCGTGGGGCGGTATATTGAGTTTGTGAAGACCAGCGTGAGTGCCGGTTTGCGCTTTGACGGGCTGAAAGTGGTTATCGATTGTGCCAACGGTGCGGCTTACAAGATTGCGCCACGGATTTTCTGGGAGCTGGGGGCGCAGGTTATCCGGCTGGGGACTGACCCTGATGGTTTCAACATTAACAAAGAGGTTGGGGCGACGAGCCCTGCGGCTTTGGGCAAGGCGGTGCTACAGCATGGCGCCCAATTGGGGATTGCGCTGGATGGCGATGCCGACCGATTGATTCTGGTTGATGAAAAAGGGCAGGTGCTGGACGGTGACTTGATTATTGCCTCCATGGCCCAGTATTTGAAGGCGCAAGGCAAGTTGCATGGTGGTGGTGTTGTGGCGACCGTGATGAGCAACATGGGCATGCAGCGTTTTGTGGAGAGCATGGGGCTGAATTTGGTGCGCACCGCTGTGGGTGACCACCATGTGGAAAAGGCCATGCGCGAAGGAGGCTTTAACCTTGGTGGTGAGCAGAGCGGACACTTGATTTTCCGTGACTTTGCGACGACGGGGGATGGGATTCTTGCCGCATTGCAACTGATGGCCTACCTGACCGAGCGCGGTGGAAACGCAAGTGAGTTGCGCGATTTGTACCAGCCATGGCCGCAAAAGAATGAAAACGTGCGCCTGCCAGCTGGTGCTGATGCTGGCAAGGTGCTGGAGAGCAAAGCGGTGCAGGACGCGATTAAAGCGGCTGAAAAGACCCTTGGTGAGCATGGACGCGTGCTGGTGCGCAAAAGCGGCACCGAGCCCCTTATACGCGTTATGGTGGAGGCAACTGATGAGGCTGTGATGCTGCGTGAGCTGGCGGGGATTAAGGCTGTGGTTGAAGCTGCTGTGTAGCTGATACTAGAAAAAGCCCGGTTGAGTGCCGGGCTTTTTGTTATCAATGGAGAATGTGGCCGAGACGGCTATCCTGGCTTGAAGGGGTGATTGAGGGCTTGAGCGTGAAAGCCGTACCGTTGAATTCGAGTTTTACGGAACCGTCCTTGCAGGTAATCAGATACTCCCAGCCTGATAAGTACGACGGGTCGGGATTCGCTTTTGCGATTTCCGCTTCAAGTTGGGCAATGCTTCCCCAGAAGTGGCCTGTTGCGAGGTCGCTCTGGTGATAAAAGGCTGTTTGCAGGACATGATTATTTAATACTTGCTGAATGAGCATCGGAGAGTCTCCTTTTCTTAAATGCTCCAGATTGTATGCATTTTATTCGTACCTTGGATTAAGTGGTGAGTCAATATAACAAAAAGCCCGGCTGTTGCCGGGCTTTTATAGTAAGTTAGGTTTTCTGGGTGAGCATCAGGATGACCATGGGGATGCCCAGATAGAGGGCCATGGATAGTGTGACTGATGCAACCGTGAAGACCGCGACCTTCAGTGCCATGAACGGAAGACCCGTGCTGAAGCCAAGAAGGTAGGCAGGCCACAACGACAACATGACAACCATACAGATGTAGCGGTGAAAGCCGGTGATGGATTTCAGCATGACGATCCTTTTGAAGCTGGAGATTAGAGGGCGCCGTCCCGCCATTCCCCGAAGAGAATATAGTGCATGGTGGCGACGACACTGGCGTAGGCGGAGATAATGACGAGGCAGACTGCCATGACTTTCAAAAAACCGGCCCAAGGGGCCAGACAAACAGCGACACCAGCCAAAAGTAAGCCGGCGATAAAGAGGACACAGACGCGAATGACTAATTCCGGACTGAATTGAGAACGCAGCATTGTACTTCTCCCCTCGTGGACAATAAACGTTCCTGAATGATGAAACCCCCGCATATTAGTGGGTTTAGCGGGTTTGGCAAGGGTGGCTTAATGAGAATAGGTTTCCGAGTGCAGGTAATAGTAGCAGAGGCCAAAAACCGCGCCTGAAGCAGCCCATGCCATGGCATAGACGGCTTGGTTGGCGAGGAGCCAGCCGGGGGTGACATAGGGAGTTACGGTTGTATTGACGACAGAGAGGCCCATGAGCTTCAGCACCGGAAGTGAGAGGGCGAGGCCATTGGCGAGGCCTATCAGGGTGTAGTCCTGCCTATTATGCAGGCCTGCGAGGCGGATGAGTTTGTGGACGACGAGGGCGGGGATGATGGCGAGTATCCAGATAGATGCCCCCAAACCGAGGGCAAAGGGTTTAAAATAGGGAAAGACGGTTTGCCAGTTGATGCCTGTGGCGTAGGGCAGGTAGGGGGCGAGCATGGGGATGAGGAAGATGCCGAGCGAGAGGACCGAGGCGATGGTGTGGGCGACGAGGAAGTGGAGCGTGTGGTTGAGGCGGGAGAGGGTGAGCATGCTTGTAAAGCGGGGCGGAGGGGGATGGTTCCCATCTGAGATTTCACGGAGGACGGCACCGATGCCGCTGGTACGCCGCTGAAGGCATAAAAAAGTGCCCACCGTTGTTGTAGAGAACAACGGTGGGCGGGCCTGAGGCTTGATACTAAACTCCAAGAGAGGAGACTAGCCTATGCTATCTTACCTTTTGGCCCTTCTTGAGATTCTGTTCAAAGTCTGGCAAGCGTCAGACCGAGTGCAGGCTATCAAGGAGCTCTCGAACGCGGAGAAGTTTGTACTGTTTGTGACAGTGCAGTTGCTTATCCAGTTCGGGATATGGCTTGCATTCGTTCTGAATACGTGACCTAGGGTTGCGGTTTGAACAGGCTGATGGCGCGGGAGGGCGGAAGTACTCCCGGCCCATTGCAGAAGGGACGATAGAGCAACGTATACGGAATGTCAATTTGTAAAAAAGGCCGCTGGAGATTTTCCAGCGGCCTGCTTTTTGCTTTGGTTTACTGGCCTTCCTGCGGGGTTTTGGCGATGAAGGAGAGGGCTGTTTGGCGGGTGGTGGGGTTGTAGGCCGAAAAGCGGATGAAGGCGTAGGGGTTACGGCGCGCGCAGGATTCGATTTGATTGGTGAGATGGGTTGCGGTGGGGGCCTCCGGCTTGCCGGTTGTCGCGTTGATTTTGGCGGCGGTGATGGGCCACTGGCGCCAGTAGAAATCCGCACTGTTCGGGTTTTCCGCGAATTCGATGAACGGGGCCCAGCCGGACTGGAGGGCGTGGTTGATTTGGGCCTCGGCCTGAGTTTGGCTGAGGGGCGGGAGGAAGGCGAAGGTTTCGAAGCGCATGTTGGTTATCAGACGTTAGAGGTTAGATTGTTGACTTGATTTGGATAAGTAATGGTTCACGGCTGCTTGGATTGCGCCATGGATGGCAAATAAGGGGAACATGGTTTTGACTATAACCTTATAGACATCCGGCTGTCCCATGAACCATGTGATGGGCAGGACTGAGATGAGAACTTCGGTGAGATTGTCCCCGTTATACTTCTTAGACATGTACCAGATGACGGGAATGACGGCGAGGGACATGCCGAAGAGCATGTGATCCCGGATATCGGTTTTATTTTTACGCCGGAGGTATTCCAGTGCAGGGAGGCCGACAACCAGTTGAAAGACGGCTGCCAGAAACAACGCAGGCAGCGTGAGTATGATTACCATTGCGTTGAAATTCACCATGAAGTTGTCGAAGTTCATTTTGGGAAATGCATAGGCTGCTGCAACGGGGAGAGATATGCAGATGGTGAGGCTGATGCTCATTACCAGTGGCGGCAATAAGAAAAGTTTCCATGGCTGGGCATAGGTGCGATGGAGCCATTGCTGAATGGGTTTGAAGCGCATGGGTTAGTCTTCGTTGGTGGGTTCGGGGGTGGTTTCTGGGCGGCGGAAGGGGGTTATGGTGGGGGACGGGTTGGTGCCGTGCGGGATGACCGAGCCTTCGGTGGGCTTGGGGGCGCTTTGGACGACGCCGAAGAGGAAGGAGCCTTCCTGGAAGGTATCCAGTGCGGTTTTCAGTTCCGGCGAGTAACGGGCGGCTTTCTGGAGGATGTGGCGGCCGTCCACGCTCAGGTTCTGGCCTTCGTTCTGGGCCTGAATGAGGCTTTCCACAGCCACACGGCAGGCTGTGGCGCCAGCTAAGGAGCCTTGCGGGTGGCCCATGATGGCGCCGCCGCACTGGATGATGGTGTCGTGGCCGGTGGCGTCGATTAACCGGGCGAAGTGCCATGGGTTGTGGCCGCCGCCGACGGCGGGGAAGGCGGCGGTGAGGCCGGCGAGGGGTTGTTCGACGTAGTGACCCATGTCTGCTCCCGCAGGGAGGTGGTCGTCCCGCAGGGCGTTCAATACACCAGTGACGTAGCGGCGGTTGCTGACGTTGCCGCGCAGCGGGGAGCCGGTGCTGACGATGTCCGCCCCTGCAAAGCGGAGGAGTTTGGCTTGGAGTTGCTCCGAGAGGGTATCCCCCGCCAAGGCGCGGCCGCCCATGGCGCAGATGAGGAGTTCGTTTTTGGCGCAGAAGGCGGTGATGCTTTGCAGGGCGGACCAGCCGATGGCGGCGCTGTCGACCATCACCATGGCGAGTTCGAGGTCCCGAGCCCAGAGGGCGCGTTCCTGCATATCTTCAATCGTTCCCGCAGTGATGTTGACGGCGTGACATTTGAATTCATTCGTTTCCCGCGTGGCGGCTGCGGCTGCTTCCGCCACAAAGCGGAAGCGTTCCCGCCACGGGTTGCTGGGGATGCTGTGCATGAGGGTGGGGTCTGCGGTGATATCCACGCCGCCGATGAGGGCTTCATACGCTGCGCGGCCGTACATTTTGGGCGAGAGGCCGTACATGGGGCGGATGGTGCAGGCGAGGAGGGGGCGGCCGTGCTTATTAAAGGTGTCCCGGAGCCCGCGTGGGCCGAAGGCGGGGCCGTTGAAGGTGCGGAGGAGGGGTTCCGGGATGCGGAGGTCCAGCAGCTTCGCGCCTGTGCCGGTGAGGGCTGAGCCTGCGACGCTGAGAATGCTGACGAGGGAGCCGCGTTCCAGGAGTTCATGCGGGAAGCTGAGTGTGGCTTGGTAGCGGCGCGTGCCGACTTGCTCCACCTTCGTGACTTCCGGCTGGGTGATGTTGGGGCTGATGAGTGAGTGAGTCCAGCTATTCACCCAGCTGCCTTGGGCGGCTTGAGTGAGCAGTTGCTGGGCGCTTTGGAGGGTGTGGTCCGAATTTTCCAGCGCATAGATAGCCTGGAGAGGGAAGGAGTGTTGCGTTGTGGGAGTGGTGTGTTGAATGGGAGATTCCGTGGCTTGGGAGAGGCTGTCGATGCTAATGCCTAAGGCACGGGCGAGGCGGGTGACGCTTTCGAAGGAGGGGTTGGTTTGGTCGTTCAAGATGCGTGAGAGCGAGGCGACGGAGAGGTCCGCACGGCGGGCGAGTTCGGCGGCGGTGATGTCGTGCTCGACTATCAATGCCTTCAGGGTTTGGCCTAGGGTGGGGGTGCCGACGGATTGCATACGCTATATTACCTATTTGGAATGGACTGTTGCTTATGTGGAATGTAGGCGGGTTAAGCTTGAAAAGCAAGGGTTACGCACTATTTAAACTTTATGAAACCGGATCATCATCCGGTAGGCGCACATAAACGTTTGGTTTGCGCCAGTTTTGGAGAAGAATCATGATCCGGATTTTTGCTGCTGTTTTTGCAGTTGTCGCGCTTGGGTTCATCGCTCATGACGCTTTCAGCGTTCCGTCGATAACCCCTGAGACGGCTACAACTGAACAGGAGAGGTACATACTGGCGTATTACGACAGTATTCTCTCCATTTCTGATGGAAGTTGGCGGGGCATTCATGGCACTTGCTATGACTTTGTTGCGACTTTCGAAGGAAAGGAGCAGGACGGCCAATTCTGTATTTCCAAAACGGAAACCCGCGAAGAGAGTCCTGGGCATTGGGTTTTGGGTGGCGTTACGACGTCTATCACCAACCCGCAGCGGTAATTTCTGCGGTGACATATATTGAGACCCTTGTGCGG
>JAIXZU010000156.1 GCA_027489415.1 Alphaproteobacteria bacterium | reverse complement strand
GGCAGGAGGCTGTTCGACGGCAGATTTTGATTGCGGTGCAGGCGTGCTTGCAGGCTGAGGTAGAACAGCGGGCAAGGGCGCAGATTCGGTAACAGGTTCGGTTATGGCCTGCGGTACTGATAGAGACGGCTGCGAGATTGGCTCTGGCAGTGGTTCAAACGTTGTTTCCGCCAAACCAGTGGGGAGAGCGCCAGTGAGACTGTCTGCGGGGCGTGGTGCCATGACGCCGCTGTTTATCAATGCCTCATCGACTTTATCCAAGGGGCGCGTATCAACCGGCACGTTAGCGGCAAATGACGTCATGGATTTCGGACGTTCGGCAGGCTGGTTTTCAGGAGCCCCCATGGCGGTGAAGTCCCGCGGGCGTTTTTCACGGACGCGACGCTTCTGGTTATTGTCCGGCCGCGAGGGTTTGAACTCAAATTCCGTTGATGCTGGCGCGGGTTCAACTGTGCTTTCAGGAAGTGCTGGAGCTTCGGCTTTGGGCGCGGGCTCAGATGCCGATTTTTCTTGCTCCACGACGGCTGCCGAAACTTCTGTCACTAAGGGTGCCGGGGCATCCCACGGCGCAGGGCTTATGACTGGTGCAACTAAGGTTTCCTGTGCCGGTGACACTTCACCTGCGGAGATTTCTTCTCCCTTTGTCACTACCGGCGGCGTGACCGTCTCCCAAGCTGGCGCTGAGAAGGTAGGCTCAGACACCTGAGGTTCAGGCTGAGAAACGATCTCTGCATCCTCTGTTTGACTGGCCTGAATTACGGGCTCCGCCACCGTGATTGATTTAATATCTGCTTCCCAGGCTGGTGCTGAGAATGACGAAGTTGCGGCAACCGGGGCATCAGCCTCCACTGCTTTAACCGGCGCTGATTCCGGCATCGCCAACGGATTCACTTGTGTTTCCCATGCGGGCGCCACAAAGACAGGTTCTGATTTCGGAGCATCTTCCTGTTTGGGAGCTGATGTTGCTGGAGTAAAGCTATCTTCCAGCACGCGTGCCGGTGCTGAGGTTGGGAGGGTACTGAATGCGGACGTTGCTGCTGCGGCTACGGCATCCGATATGCTCCCCTGCTGGGGCATTGGTGCGGTTACCGGCGCGCTTATGGTTACGCTTTCAATGGACTGCGCCGACTGAGATTGCTTGGGAGCAGCTGGCTGAGACGTATTTTCGTTGGCTACAGCTGCGCCGTCCGGCTTTTTTTCCGGAGTTGAGCGAGAGGGTAGGACGCGTCGAAGTGCCATATAACTTTAGTGATTTTTGGCAGTTTAGCGAGGGTTTGGACGCGCGACTAGAGGAAGTGGTGCGAATGGTGGCAGGGTTGTGGATTTTTGGCCGATTCCGTTACGTTACGTTGCAACCTAACGAGGCTGCAAGAACCCTTTTGGGCTTATAGCTAAACGCCGCGTGCGCGCGCTGAAGCCCGTGCTGCGCGAACACCGTGCGGATATTTCTCGGCAAAGGCGACTGTTGCGCGCCACCAATCTCCGTTCATTTCATCTTTCATGCGCCGTATTTCGGCAGCATCGTCCGGTGTGGTTGTTGCAAGTGCATAGGTGAGTTTGTCCGTGACAAGTCGGCAGACGACTTCGCCGTGGGGTGACATAAGATAAAATTCTGAATAAAAGCCGGGTTTGGTATCCACACTGGCAATATTGCTTTGGTGGCGTTCCGCGCGGAGGCCCAGTGCTTCCATCAGGCTTGGAATCATCTCCCGACGAGGTTTGAGAATCATCCGTTTGGTGATGTTACCAATGATGGCTTGGCCCACTTCGGTGGAAAGATCTTCCTCGTTCTGAGACGCAATACCGCACATGCAGTTGAGTGAGCGGTAGGTCCGGAAGGCGCGTTTCAG
This sequence comes from Alphaproteobacteria bacterium, assembly GCA_027489415.1. Taxonomy (GTDB): domain Bacteria; phylum Pseudomonadota; class Alphaproteobacteria; order UBA2136; family UBA6156; genus UBA6156. Next base: position 6,445 of record JAIXZU010000156.1, on the reverse strand, counting down.
CTGGTTTGCCACGGCGGCACCGCCTTTGGAGGAGATCATGCTTACCATCTCGTCACACAGCAGGTGTTTCTTTTCGCCGCGGTCCCCAAGATACATCACGTTATCAATCATCGTGAACAGTGCATTAATGATGACGTCAGAAATCTTTTCATTCAGCACGTTTTGCAGGTTGAAGACTACCAACTTATCCTTTTCCGTAAATGATGGTGGTTTATCAAAGAGATGCCCATAAATGCCGGATTCGCAATACGAACCAATTTCCCGCGCCATGGCCATACCTGACTGACGGCTGTCTTCGTCCGAGTATGGGAACTTCAGATAGGCTTGTTGAATCCAGGTGGGGCGCAGGACGTCATCTGGTGGGACAATATCGTAGGCATACTGCACCACCTGTTCAATAAGGCGTTGTTCGACGCGGGTGAGTTCGTAGTTGCCGCGCTGGATCATCAGTTCAACTGTCGTTGTCCATTGCTGGAGGCGGTGTTTGGAAATCTCTCCGGTAAAGGGATTGATGCAAACGTCTTTGCGGTCGAGGTCGATAATGATCAATTTTCCCATGGTTTCGGCAAAGCGATCGTAGTCGTCCTTGATGGTCATCAGGTACTGTTTTTCAATTCCAGAGCTGAAGAGCTGGAGCACGAGGTCCACCACTGCAAAGCTTTTACCTGAGCCTGAGGTACCTGTAATGGCGTAGTGCCAGTTCATGAAGTCCGCACTGGTGTGATCAAAGAAGAAAATCTCGCCGTCCCGGTTCACATAGAGTGACTGTGGTACCTGTTTTTCATACCGTGTAAAAGGCCGCCCATGCCCGCCCCAGTGACCATGGATGGGGAGGAGGTCTACGATGTCATCGCTGAGCACACGGCGTGTACGTGCAAATGGAGTTGCAAACTTATGACGCCATGTGAGTGGCCATGAGTAACTGAATGCCTGCAACGCCATGGATTTTTCAATATCCGGCACCACGGAAAGTTTTTTATACTGTGAGGCGACGCGGAGCATGGCGTCCTCGACTTCTTGACGGGAATAACCATGGATAATGATACCGACCATGGCGAAGATGATTTTTCTGCCGCCGAAAAGCTTGGTTTTGACCTCCGAGGCTTCCTGACCGTAGATTTCCGCTTCTTCTTTATTGAATGCGCTGGCAATGCGGCGGCGCATTGCGGCGGAGAGAGTCAGTTTCACCTTTTCGGCCTGTTGGTTGGCTGATGTGAAATTACTGAAGAATGTAGTTTGGCCATTCAGTGTACGGCGAATGATACCGAGGTAATCCGCAGCAATGCTGTCGGGCATCATGGCCAACATGATGGTGCCGTGGTAGTCGTTGCCTATCTTGATAATATCGTGAGAATTTTCGATAGGCAGGGGGAAGATTTGCTCGTCGAAATTACGCAGAGGATCGATACTGATGCGTTGTACGGGGTCCTTAAAGCTTGGGCAGTAAGCTGTCCAGTAATGCTCCTTCAGTTCTTCGAGAGACATACGGTGCATTTCGAAGAGGCCGTTGAGCGTATTTTCCGCGGCCATCACGGTTTCCCGGAATTCGACCATGGCGGTTTTTACAAGATCGTTCACAAATCGACCTGCGACTTGTGAGAAATCCATTCCGAGTGCCTGGAACATGATAGCGCACCCCTGGAAGAGAATCTCCGTGGCGCTTCGGAGAAGGCCAAAGCGTTCAACCGTTTCCAGGCTTCGCAGCGTAACGACCATGTAGGTTTCCCGCAGGCGGGTAAAACCCCGTTCGGAGGTTGCATAGCCTCGGCTGCCGGAGTCCCGGATTTTTTCGGCACGAGATTGGCGGAGTAGGCGTGGACGCTCTGAATCCGGTGTCGCATCCAGATAATTTTGCAGCGGTTTTACGAGATTGTTGTGTGATGTGATGATGACCTGGGCTTCGTACTCTGCTGGAATTGACTCCAGGAAAGTGCGCAGTTCATTGACGGTGTCGTTGTAGCCATTATCGTAAGAATAGCTTGGTGGAACAGGGCATTTCCAACAGACGCCGATACCCCCATCCTTCAACAAATGCATGCGGTAAAACGGAGATTTTGGGTCTTCGTTAAACTCAAAGTACGGCAGCTGCTCGGCCAATTGGTATGGGCGGGGCGGCGTGTAGGTATTTTTATGGAACATGCTGCGGTTCAGAATCTTTTTTTATTGTGATTGGGGAGCGCCAACTCCGGTTAGGGAATGGGTGTTTCCTCCGGTGCTGCCTGTGAGGCGTTTGCTCCGAGATTTGGGCGACCGGCGTCCGTGCCTGCGTCATCCTCATTGGCGGGGAGCTCGTTATTCGGGCGCGCCCATTCGTAGCGGTCTGTCAGGAAGATAGTGCTCCAGTTACCAAATACTCGTGTGTTATCGTCAGTGATGTGGGGGTAGGTCCAGACCAAGAGTGTTTTCGGTGGGGTGACGAGGGCCAATTCTTTCTCAGGCAGATAACTTGGGCGCTCCACACGCGGGCGGGTTGACTGGCGTACTACGGGGCGCTGACCACCACCGGCTACAGCACGTTGATCCGATGCGACTGCAAGGGCATTCTGCATGCTCATAGGGTTTTCCACAGGGAGAGCGCTTCCATAGTATTTACAGCCACTTAACATAATGACAACTGCAAGACTTAGCGTGATGATCATAGGACGATATTGCATGGTGGATTCTCCTGTTTGAGAGGATTTCATTTGGCGCATTATTCACCCTCCGGCGTTGCGGTTTCAGCTGGTTGCTGAGTGGCTGGTAAGACGGATTGCGGCGTACCACCGTCTGAGTTGGCATCAAATAGAGCACTCCAGACATCTCCCTGGCTCCTGAATTCCGTACCATTCAGGATGACAAGGTTGATTTCACGGGTGGCATCCAGACGTATAAACGACTGGGTCCGGTTTACACGCGCCTGAAGGTAGGTACTGAGGGAGGACATTGCTTTATTAACACCGCCTGCGACTTGCGCCTTACTCTGGCTGCCGGTCAGGACTGTCTGTGTTGTCCCCTCAGAGTCTACTGTGGTCGTGGTTTGGTTCTGCTCGACAATTTGGCCCAGGCCTGCCGCAAAGTCGGCCATCATGGCGGCGGCGATTCGTGTGGGGTCACCTTCATACAGAATACCAGGTACACCAATAATACCGTCTTCGGCATCCACAACATAGCTTTGCAGATTGTAGGTTGCGGCACCACCGTCTGGGTAAATACATGTCATTCTGGCTGCGCGACCTGTTGCACGCTCCGTAGAAATATTGCCTTCAAATTCAACTAAAGCAAAACACCCATCCAGTGTGACTGTCGTGTTCATCGCTGTTTTGTAGGTTCCTGAGAGGCGCGCAAGTGCCGGTGTGACTGCCCCTCCGACCAGAGCATCCACACCATTCAACAAGGTAGCTTTGACGAAGCCCAGCGGCGGCATAAACGGCAGACGCTTTGCTTCACTCTCCTGCGCGGGGCTTGGTGTAGGCAGCCCGCTGCTATTGAGATGGCTTGCCGGCGTGCTGGCCCCCGTCTGGCCGAAAGGGCGTGCGATGGCTTGCGCCACCCCGCCCCCTCCCAATGTTACTTGTGAAATAGCCCGGCGACGCCCTCCGACGGGGCTTGGCGCAGTGACTCCGTCTACCGGTGCGTTGAGCTCCAGCTGTTTTTGCTGGTCCGCCAGTTGGGCAAGACGTTCGTTATCGCGGGCACGCTCAATCTGAATATTTTTCAACTCAGTGGTGAAATCCCCCATCATTTGCTGCATCTGGCGTTGCAGTTCCTGGTTTTGGGTTAGTGCGCTTTGCAGTGCGGCGTCGCGCGTGGCAAAGTCACCTTCAATTTTCGTGCGAAGCTCGGACATATCCCGGCGGTTCTGCTCGAACACACTTTGCATGACTGCCGGCCGGTCAGTTTCGATACCAGAGAAGGTTGCGCTTACCTGCCCCGCTGCATTAGGTACGCCAAGGTTTACAATTTGCCTTGGTGCTGAGTTTGACCCTTTCAGAGATGAGATCACATAAAATACAACTACAAGCCCTACGACGAGAATTGCAGCCTGCATAGGCCGGGGTAAACCCTGAAACTTCTGGAGTGCGCCCGCGGCACCTTCCGCATTGGCGCGGCCGCCGGGGCGGGCAATCAGGTCGGGAGGAGTCTCGGTTGCCATGGTTTTATCAATTATCCGGTGACTTAAGTTGTAGTTTCCTTGGTTTTTGGTTGACGCCTGACCTAGTGAGCCGACGAAGTTACCTTCTGGCGTTTACCGCCTTTTAAGTTAGCCCGACTCCGGGCAGATGGCAAACCTGCCGCCCCTGTTACAGGCACCGCTGTTGCTGGGGGAGTTGGTGCGGATTCCACGCCCAATAGATTCTCCCTTAATGCACGCACTTCTGCGTGTTCTTCGGCTGTATGATTGGGAACCAGTAATTCTGCTGTGCCCAAATTAAGCCCTTCTGCGCAGGCCTGCTGCCATGTTGCCGGATATTTTGTAAACAGGCGATAACGTAGCCTGCGCCATGCTAACGCTGCTTCCCTGAACTGGAAAAACGCTGTTGGCAGCTGCGGCGCGGACAGTGTAAGTGCGGCCTGTTGCAAGCTTTGCCGGTAGGTTCTAGCAGCAAAGAGGCGCTTGACATTGATAGCCAATTGACTGGCTGGAATGTCCGGTAGCCAGCATGGCACTGCTGTTCTGCTCAGTTGTGATGCAGCACCTAATTGTTGAGGCAGCAGTGTGCCAATTTCATCACAAGCAATGTCATTTTGCGATGATGTTGCTGCTACGTGCCAGGCTGCACGGTACGGTTCGCTCACTTGGACGTGGTATTTCAGGAATGTGTCGGCTGGTTGTATTAATTTAGCCTGAGGACAGAGGCGGCCCTGCAGTGATACTGGACAGGGTGAGACGCGATGGCGCGGATTTAAATTTGGCAAATGCGCGGGGTCTAGCTCATATTCTAGGACCCATGGTAACGGATGGTAGCCTAGGCTTGTTACAGGACTAGCAAGGGGAACTGTATCAATTGCTGACCCATAGAGTGGATGCATCGGATTTTCAGTGCGTTGCTGAGCAGTTCGTTCATTGAGAGTGTCATAACCTGTCTGTTCTACTACTGGATGAAAGCGCGCTTTGAGGGTTTCCGGCAATATGAACAAAGATGGCATGCTGGGCAGAGGCTTGCGTGCTGCACGAACCAGCTGTGGAGTACACGTGTAGGTATAATGCAAAGGATCCCACAATGGACCGCTTACCTGAACAAAGTGGCCTGTGGCGTCCCAATCCCATAATGCTGGCTCTTCAAAGTGGCCTGGGTGGGTGGGAATCCATACGGCGCCCCACTGACCTCCAAGACGTGAATGCGGCAGCGATAGATTTGGAATCATTGGCTGCGGCACTTGTGGTTCTTGCCAGCCCGATCCATCACTTACTATCACTTTTGCCGGTTGTATGATTGTGGAAGTTACCCAGCCCGGTTCCTCGACCGAGATTATCGTTCCCTCTGGCAGTTCTGAGGTCACTTTACGTACAACTTCGTGAAGGCCTGGCACGATTCGACCTGGATCCACAGAAGAGGCGGTGTAATCGTCCTCAACATGATAACGACCATTATATGCTTCAAGAGTTGGTATCACAGTGCAGCCGCGTTGAAAGAGTTCTTCAAACCACATTTCACCGTTATTGGCATCGTAAAATGCTTCATAATCTTGTCCAGATGGGCGTGCCTGCCAGCGTTGCAAGAGTTCATCCGCGGCCAATTGTGCTTGAGTTGGCGTAATAGGCTGTGCGAAGACACGAGCGACTTGAGGTAGGCGCCAACCATCCGCATAGAAGGTATCCGGCCGAAGTTTATAGGCATATTGCTGCGGCCGACCTATGAGCGCGCGTAAAAGTAATTCTGGCTGACCAGCCAGTCCCACTCCATTAACTTTGGCTGGCGCGCATTCGATGCGGCGATATGTAAGGAACAGCGCATTCTCCAACAGTTCGGCTACTGGATGCCCAACCGGTACTGACTGGCAGCCGCTTGGAAATAAGGGAACTGATGGAGCTGCCGGGAGTGGGTTAAGGCCTGTATGAATTGTACGGCCGCAGAGATCCCTCACAAATACAGGTGCAAGGGGGTATTCATCAACTACCTCGTTGATTGCCCCTGTCGGAATAGCCGATGCGAGATAGGCTGCATCCCGCATTACGTGGTGCCCATGCGATGCTAATCCTACCGGAAGTTCAAGGTTTTCTATTAAAGCCTGCTGATCAGCATCCGGGAAGAGTGGAAGTGTTTGTAGCATTGGCAGATGAGACACCAGTGATGGGTGATAACCGTGACGAAGGTCCCAATGCCCAGCGAGGGCTGGAATACCCTTTACGTTTTCTTCAGCTATCAGCGGCTGATGCCAATTAGTCACTTACTGTGCTTTTGTAGTTAACTTCTTCGTTTACTATGACGAAGGATACCAAGCTTGTCAGCCGTTTTAATGTGTT
>JAIXZU010000076.1 GCA_027489415.1 Alphaproteobacteria bacterium | reverse complement strand
TTGAGGCCGTTTTCGCCGAGCACGGTTTGGTAGCCTTGGGGCATGGCGAGGATGAAATCGTGGGCGGCGGCGGCTTTGGCGGCGGTTTCAATGGCGCTTTGCGACGCCTTGGGATTGCCGTAGGCGATGTTGGCGGCGATGGTGTCGTCGAAGATGGCGACGTCTTGTGTCACCAGCCCGATGTGGCTGCGCAGCGATTTGAGGGTGGCGTGGGCGATGTCGTGGTCGTCAATCGTGATCTCTCCGCCAGACAGGTTGTAGAAGCGTGGCAGGAGGTTGAGCAGCGATGACTTACCCGCGCCGGAGGGGCCCACGAAGGCGACGGTGTGGCCAGCGGGGATTTTCAGCGAGATGTTGGTGAGGGCGGCGGTGCCGTCCGGGTAGGTGAGGCTCACGTTCTTGAGTTGAATTGCACCTTTGGTGATGCTGAGCGGGGTGGCGCCGGGGGTTTCGGTGATAGTGAGAGGGGCGTCGATGAGGTCGAATGCGCGCTGGGCGGCGGCGAGGCCTTCCTGCACATTGTTATTCAGGTTGGTGATGCCTTTCAGCGGGCGGCTGAGCATAACCAGTGAGGCCATGAAACTGGCGAAGGAGCCGGGGGTGAGGGTGCCGTCGGCGATGCGTTTTCCGGCATAGAGCATGATGGCGGCGATGACGACGGTGCCGACGAGTTCCACGGCGGGAGAGGACATGGCACGGACGCGGACGGCGCGGAGCGTGCTGTCGAGGACGTCCCCGACGCGGTGGGTCATGCGTTTGTTTTCGGCTTTCTCCTGGGTGTAGGACTGGACCTGACGGATGTGCTGGAGAGTTTGGGACAGGTGGTGGGCGAGTTTGGCGGTGCTTTCCTGGTTGATGCGGCTGTATTTACGGGTCAGGCGGCCGAACTTACGGATGGGCAGAATGGTGAGGGGGATGATGAGGAGGGTGAGGAGGGTGAGTTTGACGTCCTGCAGCAGCATGTTGACGAAGAGGCCGACGATGGTGCCGGAGTCCCGGAGGCCGGAATTGAAGATTTGGGTGGCGGCGTATTTGAGGCGTTGCAGGTCGCTCACAAACCGGCTGGTGAGGGTGCCGGTGGGGTGGGTGGCGAAGAAACCGAGGTGCTGGCGCAGGGTGTGGCTGTACATTTGCTCCTGCAGGCTGGCGACGACGCGCTGGCCGACGGATTCCATGTAATACTGCTGGTAGTAGGCGGCGATGCCGCGAATGGCAGTAAGGGCGACAATGGTTAGAATGACGGTGTTGATGACACCGATTTTGCCGCCGATGAGGCCGTTGTCGAAGAGTGGTTGAATCAGGTGTGCTTGCATGGCGAGGGCGCCGGCAATGATGAGCATGGCGACGCCGGCCCAGCCGAGGTCCGATTTGTGGCTCCAGAGGTAGCCGCTGAAGAGGCGGCGGAGCATGGGCAGGGTGTCGTAGGCGTCCGCCTTCTGGGACTTGCGGGATGACTTGCTGGCTTTGGCTGACGGGGGAGTGGCGGGCTTGGAGGTGGGGCTCATGGGGGCAGCTTATAGCATGCTTTTCAGGTGCCTGCCTATGGGGTGTGCAATGAGACGAGTGAATACCCTGATAACAAGGTGATTGATGTGGCGGGAATGGGACGTGTCGGGTTATAAACCGTGCAGATGCACCCTGCGCCCCACCCCCAGAGTTTAGTTTCCGCCCTCAGTGGGCCGGTTCTGATGCTGGTGTGGGGGATGGCGATTGCGGTTTTACTGTGGGGTAGCGGCGTGGATGTGGCGATTCAGGTATGGCTGAATGATAATTACGTGCAGGATTTCAACACCGTGATGCGGATTATGGGAAGCCTTGGTAAGGGCACCTTGCAGGCGAGTATCTGTGTGCTGCTGGCGGCATGGTGGGGTTTTAAGGAATGGCGTAACCCGCATAAGTCGAAGCGCCGTGCGCGCGGTATTTTGCTGGCCGTGCCGGTATTTTTAGTGGCTGGAATCATCAACTGGTTTTTGAAATGGAGTATCGGGCGGGGGCGGCCCAAGGAGTTCCTGTGGAATGGTGTTAGCCCCTATGACATGAACCCGTTTGAAACCACGGCCCAGTGGTGGAGTTTCCCCAGCGGGCATAGCTGCAGCACCTTTGCGATTGCCGTGTGGCTGGGCTTTGTGTTTCCCCGCTGGCGCTACCTGTACTGGGCGGCGGCCACGGTTTTGAGTTTCAGCCGGTTTTTGTCACTCACGCCGCATTACTTCGGAGATGTGGTGGCCGGGGCGACGATTGGGGCGACCGTGGCGTGGACCGCCTGGATTGTGCGTGGCCGCCTTGCATGGTGGCGCAAGCACAGCAAGGTACAAGGTGCCAGCCATGTTTAGTTTTTGGCATGAGATGACCCGACCGCAGAAGCGTTTCTGGCTGATGACGCTGTTGCTCGCCGTGGTGTGCGGCTGGCTATACGGCGCTGGGCATGCCCGTTACGGGTTGTTTGATGTGGATGAGGCTATCTTCACCCAAGCGACCATTGAGATGCGCCATAGTGGGGCGATTTCCATGCCCACGTATAATGGGGAACCGCGTTACCATAAGCCGCCGTTGTTTTACTGGGTGCAGGATGTTGCGATGACGGTGCTGGGCGAAGACAGCCTGTATGCCGCGCGCATGCCGAGTGTGCTTGGTGCCCTGGGTACCATGCTGGTGCTGGGCTTTGGTGTGACCTACCTGACCGGCAGCCGCCGCTGGGGCGTGATGAGTGCCATGGTGATGGGGCTGAATTTGAGTTTTCTGGTGGTGGGCCGCGCTGCCACGGCGGATGGTTTGCTGAACTTGACCAGTGTGGCGCTGGCGTTATGGGTGATTCATGTGTGTTACCCCGGAGCGCAGGTGCTGGAAAAGGAAGGCCATGGGCCAGTGGATGCGAATTTACTGTCGGCGCGCATCCGGAAGGTGGCGGCGCGCACCGCTTACCAGAAGTGGCAATGGTTGGTGACGGGCGGCCTTGCGGGCTTAGGCTTTTTGGCGAAAGGCCCGATTGCATGGGTGCCTGCGGCGACAATTGTGCTGGTGGTGCTGGTGATGCGGAAAGACCGCCGCGAGATGTGGCAGAGACTGGCGCCGGTGAAAGCTGGTTTGCTGGCGGCGGCGATGTTGCTGCCGTGGCTGGGGTTGTTGCTGGTGCAGCATGGGGTCGGGTTCTTTTATGAGTTCTTTATCGTGCATAACTTTGGCCGTTACGCTGGCGGTATGGGCAATACCCAGAGCAGCAGCCATGTGTATTACCTGATGGTGCTGGTGCTCGGGTTCTTCCCGTGGGTGTTTTTACTGCCGAAAGCCGTCAAGATGTTGCTGAAGGGGGGAATACGCCGTGTGCGGCGCGCGCTGAACGGTAGCGAGCCGACCCATGCGCTGCCGTTTTTAGCGCTGGCGTGGGCTGTGGTTTATATTGTGTTCTTCAGTTTCAGCCAGACGAAGCTCGCGCACTATATTGTGCCGGCTTACCCGGCGCTGGCGATTATCGTGGCCGGATTGCTGGCCCAAGTGCCACGGGTGAGAATTCCTGCGACTGCGATGGTGGTGGGGGTTGTGATGGCTGGGTTGATTGCGGCGGTTATGCTGGTGCTTAACCCCTTACTGCTGGGCCTACGCGCGCCCGTGCTTACCGGTTGGCTTGGATGGTTACAGGCGGCCCTCAACCTTGAATGGCCGCCGCATGACCCTGTGGCCGTGGCGGTACTGGCCTTGCCGGTGGTGCTGGACCACGCGCCGTATGTGATTGGGGCGATGATTTTACTGTGCCTGTTACCTGCCTGGCTGATGCTGTGCCGCGCCCAACGCGGAGGGTTGGAGGCGATGGCGCTGAGCTGGGCCATGTGCCTTGGTTTGATTGTGTGGGGTGTGGTGCCCGTGGTGTGGCGCTACACACAGGCGCCGCTGGCTGATTTGGCCAGTGTGATTGCGCAAGCGCCGGCGACGACACCGATTATTCACTTAGGCATGCACAAGCCCAGTGTGCTTTACCTCTCCGAAAGGCCCTTCCTGAAACTGGAAAAGCCTTTACAGCTGCCTGATTACATCAGTGCTGCTGAAACACTGGTGCTGACTGAACAAGAGAGTGTGACGCCGATTGTGACGGAGCTTGCGATTAAAGGCGGGGCGCAGGTGCTGGGCCAGCGGTGCAAAGGAGGCTATTGCCTGTTGGTGGTGGCGCGGCCGGGACTGCCTGCTGATGTGATGAGCCAGCAGCTGCCTGTGACGGTTACACAATGACCTTGATGATATTTAGCCCAAGATAAGGATGAAGACCATGCAACCCAAAATTTCGATTGTGGTACCGCTCTACAATGAAGAAGACAGTGTGACGCAGCTGGTGACGCGCACAGCCGAAACGATGCGGGCCACCAAGCTTGCGTGGGAAATGGTGCTGGTGGATGACGGCAGCCGGGATGATACCGCCCAGATTGTAGCCGGTTTGACCGAGAATTACCCGGAACTGAAGCCCGTGTATTTCCGGCGTAATTACGGCCAGACCGCAGCGATGCAGGCTGGTTTTGACCATGCGGCGGGAGAGATTATCGTGACCATGGACGGTGATTTGCAGAATGACCCGAAAGATATTCCGGCGCTGCTGGCGCATATGGAGGAGACGGGGGCGGATATTGTCTCCGGCTGGCGGAAAGAGCGGATGGACAATGCGGTGACCAGTAACTTTCCCAGCCGCATGGCGAACCGGTTGTTAAAGCGGATTACAGGGCTGAAGCTGCATGACAGCGGGTGCAGCCTGAAGGCTTACAAGGCTGATTTACTGAAGGAGTTGAAGATTTATGGCGAGTTGCACCGGTTTATTCCGGCGGTGGCGATGCAATACGGTGCCAAGGTGGAGGAAGTGGTGGTGACCCACCATGCGCGCCAGTTTGGTGAAAGCAAGTACGGTGTGGACAAGACCATTCGGGTGGCGCTGGATATCATCCAGTTGTATTTCTTCCAGAAATTCCTGCACCGGCCGATGCATTTCTTCGGTTATATGGGGTTGGTGCTGATGGTGCCGGGGACGCTGCTTTTGGGCTACCTGACGCTGTTGAAGCTTTTTGGGCATGACATTGGTGGCCGGCCGTTATTAATTGGTGCTGTAATGCTGGTTTTACTGGGAGTGCAGTTGCTTGGCATGGGTGTGTTGGGTGAGCTGCTGGTGAGGATTTATCATGAGCCGCAAGGTAGGAAGCAGTATCTTACTCGGAAAGTGGCTGTTACCAAGGCACGGGCTAAAACGGCCCCCAGATAAGTTTTGGCGGGGCTGATGTACTTTGGATCTGTACACGGCGCCCCGCCAAAACATTATCTGGATGACCGTTTATAGCCTCGTGCGCGGGGGCAGCCGCTTACGCGGTTAGCGCTTTGTGGGTTATGGGCTGCGCCCATACCCTGCGCTAAGTGGAATGCTGCGCATGGTATGGGCTATGAAAAACGGCCTTTGGGGCCGTTTTTGAATTCTGTGAGGTCACTTTCAGGAGCCGTAGTAACCGAGGGCGCTGCCTTTCAGCGCCTCATCTCGCTTTTCTTCGAGACGTTTCGCAAAGGTGGTGACGTTTTCGAGGTTGAGGTCCCGGGCGCTGCTGACAGCGGGGAGCTCCACATTGTTACTGCGGGCGACACTGGCTATTTGGGCGACACCCCATTGAGCTGCGCCAATCCAGGCAAAGGGATCCGAGGCGGAGGCTTCCAAGCGGGGAAGGGTTGGGAAGTACTTGCCGCGTTCCACCACGCCAAAGCCTTCGGCGGCGTAGAACATCGCGATTCCCATCACGGTATAATTCACGAGTTTGAACAACATTGGCGTTTCCTCTCCGGTTTCTTATGTTTACGGGCACTGGGTGAACTGACCCGATTGCTGACATGTGCCGACCCATGGCATGGGGGGAGGCTGACAGGGCCCGTGCAGGGGGGCGGGCGGGCCTGAAATACTTCGAATTTGTATAAGAGTTGTTGACAGGGGGGCGGGAGATGGTTAGAAGGCGGCATTGCCCAAAGGTTGGGCGCCCGTGGGAAATGCATGGTAATTGTGTATTTTTACGGCGAAGTCATTGAGAAGATTGGAAATGGTCATGTACGCGATTGTCATGTGCGGCGGCAAGCAGCTGAAAGTAGCCCAAGGCGAACAGGTTTCTGTTGAGCTTTTGACCGGTGATGTTGGTAGCAAGGTCGTGCTTGACCAAGTGCTGCTGGTTGCCGATGGCGACAAGATTTCCGTTGGTGCACCGCTGGTGGCCAACGCCAAGGTTAACGCTGAAGTGGTATCCCATGGCAAAGGCAAGAAGGTTATCATCTTCAAGAAGCGCCGCCGCCAGAACAGCCGCCGCAAGAATGGCCACCGCCAGTCTTCGACCGTTCTGAAGATCACCGGAATCAGCCTCTAAATCAACAAATTCAGGGAGTAATACACCATGGCCCACAAAAAAGCAGGCGGTTCCAGCCGTAACGGTCGCGATAGCGCCGGTAAGCGCCTCGGCGTCAAGCTGTTCGGTAGCCAAAGCGCCGTTGCCGGTAACATCATCATCCGCCAGCGCGGTACTGCGGTTCACCCCGGTGCCAACGTTGGTATCGGCCGCGACCACACCCTGTTTGCGCTGGTTGACGGTGTGGTGAAGTTCACCACCGGATACAAGAACCGTCGATTTGTACATATCGAAAAAGCTTAAGTTTCTCTGGGAGGAGGAAAGAAAAAGGGGCCTTTGGCTCCTTTTTCTTTCTTGCTTCTCGCGGGCTAAAACGGCGCCCCAGCACTTTTTGGCGGGTCTTAAATACTTCCAGTGTATTCGGCGACCCGCCAAAAAGTACTGGGATCACCGTTTATAGCCTCGCGCTGGCGGGTACCTGAGAGACGGCGCTGCGCGCCGGACTAACCGCTACGCAGTTGGCGCTTCGCGCGTAATGGGCTTGCGCCCATATGCCACGCCAAAAGGAGCGCTTTGCATGGGATTTGGTAGGGTTTGCTTGAAAAATGTGCAGATTGTGTTAGGAGTCACTTATGAAATTTCTTGATGAAGCGGTTATTGTGGCTAAGAGTGGCGCTGGCGGGGCTGGCTGCGTGAGTTTTCGGCGTGAAAAGTTTATTGAATATGGCGGCCCTGATGGCGGTAACGGCGGCAAAGGCGGCGATGTGTGGCTGGAGTGTGTGGGGAATTTGAATACTCTGATTGATTACCGCTATACCCAGCTGTTCAAAGCCAAGACCGGTATGCACGGTGCGGGACGCAACATGACCGGTGCGGCGGGTGAGGACATGGTGTTGCGGGTACCGCCGGGAACCGAGGTTTTTGATGATGAAACCGGTGATTTGGTGGTGGATATGGTCACTGTGGGCCAGCGCCACCTGCTGCTGCCCGGTGGGCGCGGTGGGCGGGGTAACCTGAGCTTCAAGAGCAGCACAAACCAAGCGCCGCGGGAGTTCACGGCCGGTGTGCCTGCACAGGAAATGAAAGTGCGGCTGCGGTTGAAGATTCTGGCTGACATTGGGCTGTTGGGTTTGCCGAATGCGGGTAAGAGCACCTTTGTGAGCAAAGTCAGCCGTGCCAAGCCGAAGATTGCGGACTACCCTTTCACCACGCTGCACCCCGCGCTAGGCCTCGTGCGGCGCGGTTCGATGGAGTTTCTGGTGGCTGACTTGCCAGGGCTGGTGGAAGGTGCGGCCGAGGGAATTGGCCTTGGCCACCGCTTTTTGAAGCATGTGAGCCGCTGTGCGGGGGTGTTGCACCTTGTGGATGTGACGCAGGACGAACCGTGGAAAGCGTATAAGGGTATCCGGAAGGAATTGGGTGTTTATGACGAACAGTTTGAGAGTCAACTGGCTGATTTACCTGAAGTTGTGGTGCTGACGAAGACAGACTTGATGCTGCCTGAGGAAGTGGCTGATATTGCCAAGGAATTTGCCAAAAAGACCAAAACTAAGCCAGTGCTGATGAGTGCAATGGAAGGCGAGGGGGTGGATGAGGTTGTTGGGAAGCTCTCGGACTTCGTGACCGCGCGGCGGGTGATGGATGCGCCGGTAGCGGAGGTTGAGCCGGAGTATGCGTTAAGAGATGCACCAGAAGGACACGAGTAGGAAAGGGGCGGCCGGTGGGCCGCCCTTTTGCTTGTTGGGACCGCTCAAGATAGTGCTTTTGTAAGCGACTTCTTACCGGATTAAGGTAAGCGTTTGGTTACTTGGCGAGGGGGTGGGATTTGGCGTGGACGGTGAGGAGGCGCTGGATGTCGGTTGCTAAGTATCGTTGGGTGGTGGCGAGCTGGGAGTGGCCGAGGAGTTCTTGGACGGTGCGGAGGTCCGCGCCGCCTTCCAATAAGTGGGTGGCGAAGCTGTGGCGCAGGGCGTGGGGTGTGAGGTGCGCGGGGAGGTTCAGGGCTTCGCGGGTATTCTGGAGGATTTTTTGGGCGAAGCGGGGGCTGAGAGGCTTGCCTTGCGGGTTGGGGCAGAGAGGGGCTGAGGGATGGCTGCCGGATTCCGACGACTGAGAGGCGGTGAGCCACTGGTTGAGGGCGGATTTGACGGGGAGGGGCAGGGGCATCTGGCGCTGTTTGTTGCCTTTGCCGGTGACGATGAGGGTGTCTCCCGCGACGTCCCCCCGCGTGAGGCTGAGGGCTTCCGAGATACGTAGGCCGAGGCCGTAGAGAGTGATGAAGAGGGCGAAGTTGCGGCGCACTTCCGGCGTGGAGGTGTGCTGGGCGTGGGGCGGGGCGAGTTGTTCGAGGAGTTGCCAGGTTTGGTCGTGATTCAGGGCCTTGGGGACGGGGGCCGGAGCCTTGAGGCCATGGAGCTTGGTGATGGCGGTGTTGCTGACGCCATAATGGGCATGGAGCCAGCGGCTAAAGCTGCGCAGGGCGGAGAGCTGGCGGTTGAGTGACGTTTTAGCCGAGGTGGTAGCGCGGTTGAGCTTGCCTTTGGGGGTGAGGCGGTGGGCTAGGTAGGCCTGAATGTCCGACGGGGTGAGTTCGGTGAAGGTTTGCGGGGTGAGGGGCTGGCCGGTGTGGGTTTCTAAGAACGCGAACAGGCTGGTGAGGTCCCGTCCATAAGCCATCACGGTGTGGGGCGAGGTGCGGCGGACGTCTTCCAGCCAGGTGGTGAACTCGGTGAGAAGAGTGTTGGGTGTTGGGTGTTGGGTGTTGAGTGTCATGACTCTAGCTGGCGTGGCGGAGGACGCTGGTGGTGGCGCGGCGGAGGAAGTCGGCTAATGTTGTGGCCTGGCCGGCGTGGAAGCGGGTTGCGTCCCGGCTGCCCAGCGCCAGGAGGCCGTGGAGGTGGTCGGCGTCGTCGGTGAGGGTCATCAGGCAGACAGATTTCAATTCATTGGTTTTGGTACCGAAGAGAAGCCGGTGCGAGGCGGCATTGAGGGGCGCGAGGGTGAGGCGTTGTGGGCAGAGGCTGTCGATTTGTTCGGGGGTGAGGGTGGTCGCGGTTTCTTCGGTGCCGACTTTGAAGAGGCGGACGGCTTCCAGCTGGAGGTGTTCCGCCATGCCGGTTTGGAGGTATTTGCGGAGGGAGGCGAGAGTGCGGCAGTCGATCAGGTTGATAATGACACTGAAGATGTTCTCGGCGATTTCGGCATTTCCGCGGGCGGTGCTGATGAGTTGCTGGTGGCGGATTTTAAGGTTTTCGGCGGCGGCGGCGACTTTTTCAGCTTTGGCGGCGTGGAGCGAGAGGATATTCCCGCCCATGCGGCCTTTTTTGGGTGTGGATGCCGTTTGCGCAAGGGCCTCCTTGTGTTTTTCAAAGAACTGCGGGTTGGCCTGAAGGTAGGCGAGGACGGCGGCGGGTTTAAGGGCAGGAGTTGACGACGCCTTTGTGCTTGATTTGGCTTGTGTTTGGGCTTTTTTGGCGGTGGCGGCGGGCATGTGTCAGGGATCTTCGTCAGGCTTGGTTGTGGTTGGGCGCATACAGGACACGTGAGGCTGGCGTTTTGACAACAAAACCACCACACGCGCCGACCCCGGCTGACATGGTCACATGACAGGGGGCACGGTTTTCCCTCTTGCCGCAGTGCCTCGGTTCTGGAGGCGCTCTGCGTTTGGCGTATGTCTTTTTTGGGTGCTTTAAGACTACGGCTGGTTTAGGGTGCGGGCAATGGGTATGAACTTATTTGGCAGTGGGTGTGTGATACGTGTGCTGGTGCCGCTGGCGCTGCCAAGCCTGCTGGACTACGTGTGCGACAACCCGCTACGGGTGGGGGACTGGGTGGAGATTCCGGTGGGCACCAAGCGTGTGCATGGTGTGGTGGCGGAGGTGCTGGAGAGTTCGCCTTATCAGAATTTAAAACGGGCGGTGGCGCTGACGGAGGTGCCGAGCCTTGATGGCAAGATGCTGGAGTTTTACCGCTGGGCGGCACGCTATACACTGAGTGCGCCGGGGGAAGGGTTACGGGTGGCGTTGCCGAAGGCGCAGGTGCCAGCAGCGCCGAAGGTGAAGAAGGCGGCGTTTGCCAAGACTCCTAAGAGCCTCAAGGGGAAAAAGGGGGCGGCGATGGCGTTGCAGGCGCCGGAGGGGGCGGCTTATGCGGATACGCTGGTGGTGAAGGGTAAGCATGTGCCGCTGAACGAGGCGCAGCAGGCGGCGGCGGATGCGGTGCGCGGGGCTTTGGGGAGTTTCAAGCCCTTTTTACTGGATGGGGTGACGGGTAGCGGGAAGACCGAGGTGTATTTCCATGTGATTCAGGAGGTATTGGCGCGGGGTGGGCAGGCGTTGGTGCTGGTGCCGGAGATTGCGCTCACGCCGCAGTGGTTGAAGCGGTTTGAGGAACGGTTCGGGAGCAAGCCGCTGGTGTGGCACTCGGGGTTGGCGGAGGGTAAGCGGCGGGAGACGTGGTGGGAATTGGCGAAGGGTACGCCTGCGGTGGTGGTGGGGGCGCGGAGTGCGTTGTTTTTACCGTTCAGTAACTTGCAGGTGCTGGTGGTGGATGAGGAACATGAGCCTAGTTACAAGCAGGAAGAGGCTTTCCGGTATCATGCGCGGGACCTTGCGGTGCAGTTGGGGCGGATGTGGAATGCGCCGGTGGTGCTGGCCAGTGCCACGCCGAGCTTAGAGAGCTGGCAGCGGGCGCTGGAGCGTAAATACGAGCGGCTGGTATTGCCCGGGCGGCACGGCGGGACGATGGCGCCGATTACGATGATTGATTTGCGCAGTGAGAAGATGAAGAAGCAGACGTATGTGTCCCCCAGCCTTGCCAAGGCCGTGGAAGCGGCGATGGCGAAGGGGGAGCAGAGCCTGATGTTTTTAAACCGGCGTGGGAATGCGCCGGTGATGATTTGCGGGGATTGTGGGACACGGCGGGATTGCAGCCGTTGTGACGCGACACTGGTGGTGCACGGTGACAAGCTGCAATGCCACCACTGCGGGTTTACGGAGAGTTTCCCTGATGAGTGCCCCGCGTGCGGAAGTGAGGATTTGCGCGCCTACGGCCCGGGAACGCGGCGCGTGGTAAGTGAAGTGCAGGCGCTGTGGCCCAACGCACGTGTGGTGGTGGCGGACAGTGACGCGGTGAGCACGCCCAAGCAATTGGCGGCGCTGGTGCATGCGGTGGAGGCGCGTGAGGTGGATATTATCGTGGGGACGCAGATGGTGACCAAGGGCCACCACTTCCCCCACCTGACCTGTGTGGGCGTGATTGATGCCGATATGGGGTTGGCGCATGGCGATGTGCGGGCGGCGGAGCGGACCTTCCAGTTGCTGACGCAAGTGGCGGGGCGGGCTGGACGCGGGACGGCGGCGGGTAAGGTGCTGGTGCAAAGCCATGACCCGAGCCAACCGTTGTTCAAGGCGCTAGTGAACCATGACCGTGACGGTTTTTACAAGCTGGAGCTGGCAGCGCGGCAGCAGTGGGGTGACCCGCCGTTCGGGCGGATGGTGGCGGTGATTGTGGACGGGCTGGACGAGCGTGCGGTGGAGGCGGGGGCGAAGGCGTTGGCGGAGGGGTGGAAGGGTAGCCAGGAACCGGGTAGCCAGGTAGCCAAGGAGGCGGTGAGGTTGTTAGGGCCTGCGCCGGCGCCGGTGGCGAAGATACGGGATAAATACCGTTACCGGTTGCTAGTGAAAGGACCTGCGGGGGTGTTGTTGCAGACGGTGGTGAAGAGTTGGATTGAGGCGGTGGCAGTGCCGCGGGGGGTGAGGGTGACTGTTGATGTGGATCCGGTGAGTTTTATGTAGATAGCCACTTTACCGTGGATTGAGGGTTGCGTTTCATTTCATCATGTTCCCGCTTTGCGTGACCATGTGAAACGCCACATGGAATGCTAACGCATATGATTATTCTGCCTGCGGCGCTGATAGGCTAACCTAATACGTTAGCGCGTATTTGGGGATTGTAGGCTTGGATGGCTGGGAGGTGGGTTGCTTCGGGGTTTGCGGATTTCTGGAGGGTGGCGAGGAGGCGTTTGGCGGGGCGGTTTTCGGCGGTTTGGAGGGGGGTGATGGTGAGGGTGTGTAACTGGGCTGCGAAAGCGGTTAATTCGGCCTCGCAGGCGCTGTGGAGGATGAGGTGGAGGGTGCCGGTGGGGGTGAGTAAACTTGTGAGAGCGCGGAGCCACAGAGTGAGGTGATTGGCGGGGAGGGAGTGAGCCTGCGCTTTGGCGGCGTTGGGTGTGGAGTGGCCGCGTTCCTGCCCGTGGTAGGGCGGGTTGCTGAGGATGGTGTCGAAGGGTGTCGGCACGCTGGGGTGTCGGGGTGTCAGGGTTAGAATATCGGCGGTGAAGGTGGTGAGGGGGAGGTTGTTGAGGGCGGCGTTGCGGGTGGCGAGGGCGGTGAGGGTGGGGTCGATATCCAGCGCCGTGACGTGGAGGTGCGGTTGGCGGGTGAGGAGGGCGAGGGCGGCGATGCCGGAGCCGGTGCCGGCGTCCAGCACATGACTGCCTGCGGGCAGGGGCGGGATGCTGGCGGCGAGCCAGAGGGGGTCTTCGGTGGGGCGGGGTGGGGTGTCCTCGAGGGTCAGGCGGCCGCCGAGGGTGGTGAAGGTAGCCATGTTAGGATTCAGGAATCAGGAGTTAGGGGCGTTGTGGGAGAGGCGTTTTTGGGGGCGCCGCTGTTGTTGATGAAGGTGCCGGGGGCGGGGGCGTCGGGGGCGGTGGTTTCCGGTGTGGTGGGGGAAGTGCCTTTGGCCCCGCTGTTGTTGACGAAGGCACCGGGCTCGGTTTCTGTAGCGAAGCGGTTTCTACGCGGCTGGGTGGGTGATGGGGGGGTGTCGAGTGACGCGTCTTCATCCTCTTCCAGTGTGGGTTCCGCCAGCGGTGGTTGGACAGCAGAGACGGCTTGCGTGGGGGATGCTGGTGCCGTGGGGATTGAGGGTGACGTGGCCAGAGAGCTGGAAACAAGAGCCGAGGTGCCGCTGACCGTGCTCGCGGAGATTGTCATGAGCCCGCCGGTGGAGGAGACCGTGAGGGTGGGAGAGGGAATGACCGGCACGGCATCTTCGAGCAGGCGGCCGCTGGCAGTACTGTTGAGCTGGGCGCGGACTGCGGCGCTGGTGGCGAGGCTTTCGCGTGTTTGTAGGCCAGTGACGAGGGCGGCATAGGCCTGACGGGCGCTGTTGAGGTTGTGGGCGCCACAGGTGATGGGCCCGGCTAAGGCCTGACAGCGAACGGCGGCGCGGGCTGGCTGGGCGCTGACCGGTAGCGGGTAGGTGATGGTAAAGGTGGAGGTGAGGGTTTCCGGTTCGTAGTACCCTGTGAAGTTGAGAGGCTGGTTGCTGGCGGGGTGGCGCAGCGTGCCGGTGAGGGGATAGACTGTGGTACGGGAGAGGTCGGACTCCGGCGGGTTGGGCTGGCCGTCCTGGCCGGTAGTGAGTTCCAGCATGCTGCCGGGGGGGAGAATGGCGGCGGTGTTGGAGGGTTGCTGGCCGAGGCGGGCTTGCAGGAGGTAGGTGCCGTCCGGCCGGAGGGGCTGGGTGGGGTCGATCAAGGTGCGGATGAAGGGGGTGGCGGTGCCGTCCGCCTGCGTGACGGTGAGGACCGGAGTTTCGGCTTCTCCTGATTGCAATTTAAGGGTACGGATGGCGCCGTAAGTGGTGGTAAACGTGCCGCCGTTGGGGGCTTGTGCGACGGCTTGAGGGGTGACGGTGAGGCTGCGGGTGTCAAAATTATACAATGTGGGCAGGGTGAAACTGTGGACGGCGGCGGCGTTGGTACGCAGGGCGACGGGTTCGTTCTCCAAAGACGTGCCGACGCGGCTGATGAAGGTCACGGAGATCGTGTTCAGCTTGCCGCCGGTGAGGCCCTGCGGGGCGAGGATCAGGGCGGCGGTTTTCAGGGCAGGGGCGGCACTGACCGGGACATAAACGCCGGAGAGGGCGACGAGGCGTTCGTTAAATTGTTCGATGAAGGGTTTGGCGATGGTGCGCCATTGAGGGTCTGTCAGCCCCGCAAATGACTGTGCGGCGATGTTGAGGCGGCCTGCGGAGAGGGCGTCGATGCCCTGCATCAGCAACGTGAATTCCGGACGGATGGCGGAAAGGACGTTTTGCACCTGCGGGCTTGCGGATTCCCAGAGGGCGCGCTGTTCTTCCAGGGTTTTGGCACGGCGTACGGCGGCTTCGAGAAGTGGGGCGAGATTGAGGGCCGGGTGCACCACGGCGAGCTCGGCCGCAGTGGTGGTGAGGGTGACGGGCGTGAGGGTGGTGTCAGTCAGGAGTGATTGTTCGAGGCTGGCGGCGAGCCATTCGCGTTGTTTATCCAGCGACAGGGTGCTCTCGGGGAAGTTGGAACCGAGGCGGTACATGGCGGTGGGCTGGCCGTAGGTGCCCTTGGCTTCGGCGATAAGCGTGGTGAGCTGCGCGGTGATGACCTTGGGCTGGTTTTCAAAGTATGACTGCATGAAGGTGAAGAGGGGGCCGAGGTCGAGGGCGACGTCTTCTGCGGGCTGGAGGAGGATTTCCGGAGTTGTGGCGGCGAGTTCGGCGGGGATGTTGCGGCGTTTGAGGTCTTCGGTGAATTCCTCCAGCACCAAGGGCGCGAATTCGATGTCCATTTTCAATGTGTTGGTGAGGAGGTCCGAGATACCGGTGGCGGCTTTGAAGTCTCCATCCCGTAAATTCTGGCGGATGTATTTGACCAGCAGCGGTACGACAGACTGGCGGTTATTCTGGGCGACGCCGGGGAGGGTTTGGGCGAGGATGACGGTGCTGGTGACGTCCCCCAGACTTGCGGCACGGATGAGAAGGTTCTGGCTGAGTTTTTCAAGTTCCACCTGCTGCTGCTTGGCCAAAGGCAGGCGGCTGGCGAAGGTGACGAGGGGGGTGGCGACGCCGGGGTAGTCCGTCAGGCGGGCGGTGGCGGTGAGAATCTGGGCGCCGATGCGCGGGGCGGTTTCGCTAGTGAGGGTGATGGTGGGAATGCCGAGAGGGGAGGCGAGGGCGCTGGAGGAGTCCGCAAGGCCAACGAGGCTGCCGGAGGGTTGGCTGAGCGTGGTGCTGACCAAAGCGGGCAGATAGGTGGCCCAGAGTGCGGGTTGGTTGGGGTCGAGGCTCAAGGCCGTGCGTTGCATGGCGAGTGAAAGTGTTTTGGGAGTGCCGGACCAGCCGCCTTCCCACTGCGTGAGAGCGGGAGATGAGGCAGTGGTGACGAGTTCCCCCGCGACCGCGCCCATGGCAGCCGGAGTGAGTAAATTGGGCAACTGGAGTGCGGCAAGCCGCTGCGGCAGGCTGGACAGCACTGTGGCTGGTGTGGTGCTGCTGGTGGTGCCTTCCGCGAGCAGAGCCCAAGGCAGGAGGGCGGCTGCATTCGCGGGAAGTGGTGGCGTGGTGACGCTGCGCAGGGCGATGAGGTTGGCGGTTTTGTTAGGAGAGTCCTTTCCCAGCATGCCGCCGAGCATGTGCGCGGCGTAACCATAGGTGGTGGGAAGATTCTCGGCTTTGGTGATGCCTTCCAGTGTTAGGGCGGCGTTGGTGTAATCCCCCCTACGGGCATAAGTAAGGGCTGGCTGGAACAGTCCCGAGGCCAAGCGTGGCTGGAGGGCCGAGGGCACGCTGCGGTAAAGTGTGAGGACGGCTTCGGGTTGCTGGGGCATGGTGGCGTAGGTGGCCATGGCGGAGTCGAACACCGAGGTGATGGTGAGGGGGGAGGTGTCCTTCGCCAAGGTGACCGGGCCTGCGATGTTGGCGGTGAGTTTGGGGAGGCCGGTAAGCAGGGGCGGGGTGATACCGGGGGTTTCGGTGATGCAGTTGCGTTGCTGGCAGAGCGCTAGACGGGCTTTGACGGCGAGAAGGTTGTAAGTGGGGTCGGTCGGGTTGTCTGCTAGGTGTTCCTCGATGGTGGATAAGGCTTCGGCGATGTCCCCGTTTTCGATGGATTTGTTGAGGCTTGCGGGGGTTTCGCCGAACCAGCAGGCCGACAGCATGGCAGCACCCAATAGGGCGGTAGCGGCACGAAGGCCATTGTACGGGCGCGGCAGCGACTTCAAGCAGCGGTTCTTTTTCTATTTATTGGAGCTAAGTGTGGCAGGAATGGAGTTGATTTGGTAGGATGCGCACCATGCAAAAACTCATTTGGATATTGGGGCTGTGGCTGGTTGGCACCTCTCAAGCGATTGCGATTGACCTGAAGGCGCCTGAAAGCCTTAGCTACAGTGTGTATTGGGGTTTGCTGCGGGTGGGTGATGCCAAGATTACCTACACGCCGAATGGCGCCGATTATACCCTGCGGGCGGTGGTGAAGGATTCCTCCAGCTTGATTGAGCTTGATGACAGCTGGGAAAGCCAAGGTTCGCATACAGCTTCACGCGCTTTTGTGCCAGCTATTTACAAAGTGAAACAGGCTGAGAACAGTTACCGGGCTGATAAGGTCATGGCGTTTGATTACAATGCCCGCCGTGTGACTTTTACCAATAAACTGGATGCTGGTGACAAGGCTGAGCCGATGGTCCTGGCGGAAGGGAATGCCGCGGCAAGAGACGCGCTTTCGACCGTGTTTGCCTGGCGCCATGGCGGCGTTGCCGACGTGCAGAAGGCGGGCCAGACCGAGGTGGTGAACCTGAAAAAGATTGTTGTTTTGCAACGCGAAGCCGGTGTGCGTAAGACCCTGAAGCTGGGCGCGCGCAAGGTGCCGGTGTGGCGTGTCAAGATGACTACCGTGAAAAACGGCAAGCCGAGCAAAGACAGTTGGACGGTGTATTTGCAGGATGATGCCAGCTTGAAGCCGTTGCAGATTGTGGCTGCGACCAAGTTTGGAACTTTCACAGCTGTTTTAGGAGACTGATTTGATGGCAGGGTCTGAAACGTTCCCCCAGCACTTTTTGGCTCGGCTTATGTACGCTTTTGTTAGTACACTGCGCCAAGCCAAAAAGCACTGGGATGAACGTTTTAGCCGCCTGCGTGCAGTCCCCTGTTTTGTAATGTTTTCATAGAAGGAGAGTAAAACGATGAGTGTGATGATTCTGATTCCTAGCCGGATGGCGAGTACGCGGTTCCCCAACAAGCCGCTGGCGGATATTCTGGGGACGCCGATGGTCTTGCGTGTGCTGCAACAGGCGGCCAAAGCCAATGCTGGTGAAATATACGCGGCAGTAAGTGAGCAGGAAGTGGCTGATGTGGTGCAGAAAGCCGGTTTCAAAGCCGTGATGACTGATGCGGCGTTGCCAAGCGGCAGTGACCGGATTTGGCAGGGTGTACAGCGGCTGATGGCGCAGGGAGTGGCCAAGCCGGAGATCATCATCAACGCCCAAGGGGACGAGCCTTTGCTGCCGCCTGAGCTGATTACGCAGTGTGTGGAGGCTTTCAAGCGCATGCCCGATGCCGACGTGATTACTTACGCCCACAAGGTGACCGATGAAGGCGATATTACCAACCCGACAAAGGTGAAAGTGGTAATTGCGCTGGATGGGCGCGGGCTGTACTTCAGCCGCAGCCCTATCCCTTACGGTGCTAAGGAAATGTGGCGGCACGTGGGCTTCTATGGATACCGTTATGAGGCGCTGGAGAAGTATGTGGCGCAGGCACCGACGCCGTTGCA
>JAIXZU010000100.1 GCA_027489415.1 Alphaproteobacteria bacterium | reverse complement strand
CCCTGCATGCTGGCTAGGATGAACGTGAACCCCGAGCCAAGCACGAAAGGCACATAAGCCAGCCACCACGGCAGCAGTGCCACGCCTGCAAAGCCGCCCGCGAGGGCGATGATGCAGAACAGGAAGCACTGCCGCGCGGTGAAGCGTTCCGCCAGTTGCTTGCACTTGCCAGCGAACCAGCCGCGCGCTGCGAAGTACCCCGCGAACAGGATGCTTGAGACCCCTGCCCCGACACCCGCCGCAGTGAGCGACGGTTGCACCGACCAGAACAGCGTGATGGTGCTGCCGGAGATTAGGCCGGGCAGGATGACCAGCCAGCGCACCTGCTGTGCGGAGAGGCTGACCCAGACCTGCTGCACCATTTCGCTGTAGGTGGGCACTTTGTCCGCGATGGAGGTTCGGTAGGGAACTTCCTTCACTTTGAACGCGACCCAGACCATGGCGGCGTTGGAGAGCACCGTGGCGATGACCGGAACCGTGGGGTGGATGAGGTACATCCAGCCCCCCAAAGCCATGGCGACGGCGCCTGCGTAGGACAGGGCGCGCGTTTGCTCGGTGAGGGCTTCGAAGTGCGCGTCCTCCCGCCCGACGTGGGCGAGAGAGTCGTACACTATGGCTTCCAGCGCTGGCCTTGAGGCGGCGAAGCCGAGGCCGAGGAGGATTTCCGCGAACGCATAGCTTTGCCAGCCGTAGCCGAGCAGAATGACGACGTGACCCGCGAGCCAGAGGCCCGAGCCGATGATGGCGGCTGGGCGGCGGCCGTATTTATCCGCCAGCGGGCTGACCAGTGGTGTGAGCACCAGCAAGGCCACTGCGAACAGAGCCTGAATGGCCATGAACTGCGAGAACGTGACGCCGCGCCACTGCGCGAACATGACGATGATGGGCATCATGAACGAGAGTTCGCCGCACATAAAGTGCCACTTCACGAGCTTCGCGTTAGGGTGGAGGGTTGAGGGTTTCATGGGGACTCCTTGGTTTCAGGGGGTTCATGGACAAAAAAAGGGCGGCCCGTAGGCCGCCTGTGGAACTTAACTGGAGGTTAAGAACTGATGGGACGCCACGGAGATGGGTACGCGAATTCTGCCGGGGTTTGACCCAGCTTAATGGTGTACACGGTGGCGAATTGATTCATCATTTCTTAATGATGGGGGAGGAATTTGAAGTTGGCAAGGGGAAAATAGGATTAAGGGGTTAATGGGTTAAGGGGTTAATGGAGAGGGCTGCCGAGCTACTTGAGCGAGGCGGTTGCGGAGGGGCGGCTGTTTTAGAGGATTGGGGGGATGGTGGGGTCTATTTCCGTGCGGTAGGCGAGCATGCCGCCGGTGACGTTAGCGGCGATAAAGCCTTCCTGAAGCAGGATTTGGGTGGCCATGGCCGAGCGGCCGCCGGAGCGGCAGATGACCGCGACGGGCTGGGTGGGGTTGAGGCCCGTGGTGCCTTCCGCGAGGGCATGGGCCAGCTGGCCCAGCGGGATGTGCGTGATGCTGGGCAGGCTTGCGGCGGCGACTTCGTGGGGTTCGCGGACGTCCAGCAGTTGGGGGGCTTCGGGGCCTGCGAGGGCTTCGGCGAGTTCTTGGACGGTGAGCGAGGGCAGCACGGTTTAGAAGACGAATTTTTCGGTGGTGGTGAAGGCGGGGTGGACGGTGCCTTTGGTTTCGAAGAGGACTTCCGCCAGCAGGCTGTTGCCGTGCTTGGTGAAGAGGGTGGCTTCGGGGATGCCGTCCGCGCCCACGCGCACGCCTGCGAGGCGGCCGCCCTCAGTAAGTTGTTCCAGCCATGCGGTCTGCATTTCGGCGAAGGGAGCGTCAATCAGCATCGCGCTATAGGGCGCCGCTGCGCTGTGGCCCTGTGTGGGGCATGCGGTGACGACCTGCACGTTGGTGAAGCCTTGGGAGACTAAGTTGGTGGTGGCGGTTTGCGCGAGGGTGGCGTCCCCTTCCACAGCCGTCACGCTTTGGCACAGGGGGGCGATGATGGCGGTGGTGTAGCCGGTGCCTGCAGCGGCGACGAGGACGGTGTCCTCCGATTGCAGGTTCAGGCTTTGGATGAGGCGCGCGGCGACGAGCGGGCTGAAGGCTTCACGCCCCTGCCCTAAGGACGCCGGTTGGTCCAGATACGCGGTTGACGCTGAGGGAACGTAGGCTTCCCGCGCGACCGACTGGAAGCGGGCCAAGAGCGGCTTGTTGTTGACCTTATTCGGGCGGAGTTGCCCTTCCACCATATTGGCGCGTTGCTGCGCGAGGACCTGCGTGTTCATGGCGTGACCCTAGCGAGTTTCCGGCGCCGGTGCAACCGGAGTTGCTTCCGGAAGTGGCGTGCCGATGTTGGTGCGCCAGCGTTCGATGCTGGGGGGATCGTTTTTGATGATCTCGGCCATAACCGGCAGTGTGGACGGGTTGGCGCGGAGGACGGGGGCGACCGACCAAACGGAGCCGCGCCATGTGCGGAGGGCGAGATCCGTGTACAGCCGTTTATCATCGTCCGACAATTCCGGCAGGTAGGTGAGCATGAGCGGCATACGGCTGGCAGCGATGGTGACCTCGGCCGGGCCGACCAGCAGCGAGTTGGTGAGAGCGGCGATGGCGGCGGGGCGGTTGCCGAGGTAGTCCTCCAGAGTAGCCAGCCGGTACCAGCCCCGGCTGCTGCCGGGGGCGAGGCCGAGGGACTCCGTGTACTGGTTGCGCGACATATTGAGGTACACGAGGGCGAGGCCGCGGTTGTCGGAGTTCTGGCTGAGGCCGAAGGTGCGCGCGAGCATCAAGTTGGTGTAGGCGAGGCCAAAGCCGCAGGTGGGGTGCCATGGGTTGAGGGCGAGGCAGGTTTCCAGGTGTTTGCGGGCGCGGAGGATGTCCGGCACCGTTGTGTTTTTCGCGACTGTGGAGATGGCGGTGAGGGTTGGTTGCGCGCGGAACTCGTGGAAGTTGGCGAGGGATTGCCAGCTGCTGACCAGAAGGAGTGCTACGGCGAGGATTGCGAGGAGGATGGGCGTGGTTTTGGAGGGGGTGGTTTCGGGGGAGTCCTTCCTTGCGGAGAGTGACTGGGCGAGGCCGACCGTGATGAGCGTGATGGCCATGATGGCGACAGCGGGGATGGAGAGGCTGAAGTCCGCAAGTGCATGGCTGCCGACCAGCACCATGGTGGCGAGGCCGAGGGCGGGCCAGACCACAGCGCGGCGGCGTGTTTGCAGGCCGAAGACCAGAATATAGGCGGCGGTGATTACCGCGAGGGCTAGCAGGGCCATGGCAGGCAGGCCGAGTTCGACGGCGAGTTCGTAATAGGTGTTGTGGGCGTGCTCGACGGTACCGTTTACTTCGGAGAGGTATTCCGGCTGCGCGGCCATGTTGTAGGCCTGCTGGTAGGTGCCGAGGCCGGTGCCGGTTAAGGGGTACTGGCTGATGATTTCGCGGCTGAGGGCGAAGATGGACTGACGGGCGGTTACGTCCGCCTGCGCGTTGTTCAGCCGTGCGCCGAGGGAGCCGCCGACGCTGGCGAGCACGAAGATAGACGCGAGGCCGAGGGTGCCGATGATGGCAAGCAGCGGGATACGGGCCGGTGGGCGGGCGAGACAGAGGCTCCCCAGTAACACTGCGGTGCCGGCCAGTGTGGCGACAAAACCTGCGCGGGACTGGGTGAGCACCAGTGCGAGGAAACAGACGACGGCCAAGGCCAGCCATGGCCAGCCGGGTTTCAGTACCAAGAGCCAGAAGGCACGGAGGCGCTGGGAGGGGCTGAGGCGGGAGGAGATTTCCCCCACGCGGTGCAGAGCGAGGGCCAGATTGGCGAGAATGCCGAGGCCAGCCAAGGTGGCAAAGGAGTTACGGTTGATGAAGGTGGCGGAGAGAGCGTCCAGATAGCTGGTTTTTGGGAGCCAGAGCACCCAGTTGTTACCTTGCGCGAAAATGATGATGCCATAGAAGGCAGCGGCGGTGACCAGAGCGGCCAGAATGCCCACAAGCAGGGCTGGCCGCGACTGGGCGATGCGCAGCACGGCCAAAGCCAATACCAGCAAGCCGCAGGCATAGGATAGATGGGCCAAAGTGAGGGTGGGGCTGAGGGAAATGGCGGCATGGGGCGCGGTGGTTAAGACCTGCCAGACCGGATGCGCCAAAAAGGCCAGCGACGGGATGTGCACGGCTTGCAGCCCCGCATAGGCCAAAGTGAGGGCTACAGGGGCAAAAACCAAGGCCAGCAGCAGGTTTGACTGCGGGTGACCGACGAGGCGTGACGGAAATGCAAGACCCCCCAAACAAATAAGCGCAGCGGCTAAAGGCACGAGGCTGAAAGCGAAGCTGAAATTGCCACCAAAGAACGCAATGAGAGCGAAGTTGGTCAGTGAAAACAAAAAGATGGTTATTAATGTGGCTACAGGGCCTAGTTTGGATACAATTCGCATGGTTACCCCTTTACAATGACTTCGCAGTTACCTATACACCTTACTGGAGACGATTACGTCAAGACTTAACCACTAACTGGTCCAGAAGGATACACCACCATGAAGTCTAACCTTTCTTTCAGTGCTACCGTTGCAACAGTTGCCCTTATGGCCGTTGCTGGTTTCGCCAACGCGCAGACCCCCACCAAAGCCCCGCCCGCTGCACCGACCAGCAAGCAAGCCCAAGTGTGTATCGTTAAGCAGCAATTCAACGCCGACCTGCTGGCCAAGGCCCAAGCCGCCAAGACCCCTGCCGAGCGCCTTGCCATTCTGAAGGCTGCCATGGAAGCCGACCCTGAAAACGCCCCCTGCATTGCCGACCTGGCCCTGCAAATGGCGATGGCGGGTGGTATTTCTCCTGCAGCGGGTCCGGAAGAGACTGCTGACTTCGGGATTGACGGTGCTGCACCGGGCGAAAACCCGAACCAGCTGAACGGCACCACTGGTGGTACTGGTACCCCTTCCGTGAGCCCGGCCGCCCCCGAGACCTTCACCCCGGTTGAAGAACAGTAATTTTTGAATAAGATAAGAATAGAGGCATACTGATGAAGAACTACATGCTCATGGGTGTTTCCACCCTTGCACTGGTGGCGGTTGCGCAAGCAAGCCACGCACAGGCCAACACCGAAGTTGTTGCCGCCGGTGAGCGCCTTGCCGCTGACCACGCCCCGCTGGGCGTGCGTGCCGGTAGCTTCCTTGTAATTCCCAAAGTGGAACTGCAAGAAACCTACAACGACAACATTTACGCCACCGAGGCTAATGAAGAGAGCGACTTCATCACGACCGCCAAGGCTGAAATTGCCGCCCGCAGCAACTGGAGCCGCCACGCGCTGAACGCCGTTGTGAAAGGTGACGCCCGCCGTTACGCCGACAACAACGACGAAAACCAAGAGAACTACACCCTTGCAACCGACGGCCGCGTTGACGTGATGCGCGACACGAGCATCGGTGGTGGTATTTCCTACGCGGAAGACCATGAAGAGCGCGGCGACCCGAACACCATTGGCAGCCCGAGCGAACCGGTTAAGTACAACACGACCCTCGCCCGCATTGGTGCCTACCGTGGACTTGGCAAGGCCAACGCCCGCTTTGACAGCGAAGTTAAGATGCTGGAATTCAGCAACGGGACTTCCACCACCGGTGCCGCCATCAACAACTCCGTGCGTGACCGCAACGAGTACAGCCAGAGCCTGCGCCTTGGCTACCGCCTGACCGACACCTTTGAAGGTTTCGTTCGTGGTGTTGTTGACAACCGTGTTTACGACAACAAGACCAACAACCGCACCAACCGCGGCCAAGCCGTTGTTGCCGGTACCAGCTTCGACGTGACCGGTAAGACCAAGGGTGAAGCGTTTGTGGGTACCGCCAAGCGTAAGTACTCCAACGCCGCGCGTCCGGAAATTTCCGAGCCGGTATGGGGTGGTAAGGTTACCTGGAACGCGACCGACCTGACCAGCGTGATTGCCAGTGTTGACCGTGGGATTGAAGAAACGACCCTCAACGGTTCCTCCGGCTTCGTGAGCACCGATTACCGCGTTGTGGTTGAGCATGCGCTGACCCGCGACATCCTGCTGAAGGGTAACGCCGGTTACACCAACAACGAATACCAAGGTGCTGCCGCCTTCCAGCGTGAAGATGACATCATGAGCGCTGGTGTTGGCGTTGATTACTGGATGAACCGCTGCCTGAAAGCCGGCCTCGGTTACTCCTACAGCGACCGCGACAGCAACGTGACCGGTGGCGACTATGGCCGTAACGCTGTGATGCTGAAGCTGACCGCGACTTACTAACTGACTGACTAACATACCTAAAACCGGCGGGGGCAACCCCGCCACTGAATAAAGGAGGGTTTTTCCCCATGCGTAAAACATTTTTACGGATTCAGGGAGGAGCCCTCCTTGGTGTTTTGATGGCTATTGGATTTGCGATGTCCGCTTGTGCGGATGGCCGCGATTTCTCCGGGGGCATTACGGATGCGAGCTCCATCCCCGTTCGTGGCGCCGCCGTTGACGCCAACTGGCAAGCCCAGCAAAAGGCTGTTGAAGCCCAAGCGGCTGCCGCCCTTGCCGCCA
Organism: Alphaproteobacteria bacterium; assembly: GCA_027489415.1. Classification (GTDB taxonomy): domain Bacteria; phylum Pseudomonadota; class Alphaproteobacteria; order UBA2136; family UBA6156; genus UBA6156. Next base: position 8,826 of record JAIXZU010000100.1, on the reverse strand, counting down.
GCCAAGGTAAGAAAGCGATTGTTGCGCCCGGCCAGCTGGGGCCCGGTGACAAGGTGAAGTTGACCGTGTTCGGTGAAGAAGACCTCTCCGGTGAATTCGAAATTGACAGCACCGGCAGCCTTGCCATGCCGCTGGTGGGTGAAATTCCTGTGCGTGGTCTGACCCCGCGTGAGCTGGAAAAGAAGCTGACCTCCGTTTTAGAAGGCGGTTACCTGAAAAACCCCCGTGTGAACATTGAAGTGCTGAACTTCCGCCCCTTCTTCATTCTGGGTGAAGTGAACAAGCCGGGCAGCTACCCCTACGCCAACGACATGACCGTGATTAACGCCGTGGCGCTGGCCGGTGGCTACACCACTCGTGCCAAGACGGGGCAGGTGAAGATCCGCCGGGCCTCCGCCCCTGATGTGGAAGCTTGGGCGCGCGAGGATGAGTACATCTTCCCCGGTGACGTGCTGCGCGTTGATGAGCGCTTCTTTTAAGCAACACGCCTGAATGTTCCCTGACAGTGCCCCGTTATTACGGGGCATTGTTTGCATTACGGGCTTGATTATTTCACTTTTTCCGCCTGTTATGAACTTGACCATGGGGCGCTGCTACCCTATTTGAGATGGTGAGATTATCGACACAAAAGGAAGACCGCGCATGAGCACGCCAACACGGACAGTTTGGGGAGACATTGTTTCCAACACCCGCAGCCACCTGCAAGGGATTGAGTGGAGCATGAACAACACCCTTTCCATGGTACGCCGCCGCTGGACCGTACTGGCCGCCAGCGTTGCGCTGTGCGTGGGCTTTGCCATCCTGCTGCTGATGGTGATGAAGCCGGTTTATACGGGTGTCACGATGTTGCAGATCAATACCCGTACCCAGCAGGTGACCAACCTTTCTGATGTTGTGAGCGGGCTGAGCGGCGATGATGCGGCCATCCGGACCGAGGTTGACGTGTTGAGCTCCCGCAAGTTGGCGCGCAAGGTGATTGAGAGCCTTGGCACGTTGAAGGAAGAGACTGTTGAGGAGAATCCGGGGATTGTCGGACAAATTAAGCAGATGTTCGCGATGCTGTTCATGCCTATCAAGACCGATGAGGTGAAGAAGGAAGAGTATGAGGCGCGGATGTCCCTCGCGATTAACAAATTGCAGGGCAACCTTGAGGTTATCATGATGCCGCGCAGTTACTCCATCATGGTGCGCTACAAGGCCCAAGACCCGCAAGAGGCCGCCAAAGTGGCCAACACCGTTGCGCAGGAATACCTGAACAGCCAGCTGGAGGACAAGTTTGAGGCCATTCGCCGTGCGAACGAGTGGATGAACGGCCGCCTGAGCCAAATGCAGAAGAGTGTTCAGGCCAGTGAGCTTGCGGTTGAGAAATTCCGTGAAGCCCACGGCCTGACCGCTGCCAACGGCGTGCTGCTGAGCGACCAACAGTTGAGCGAGCTGAATAGCCAGTTGATACTGGCCCGTACCGAGCTTGCTGAAGCCCAAGCCAAGTACGAACAGACCCGCAAGATGCAGCAAAGCGGCCGTGGGATTGAAAGTGCTTCCGAAGTGCTGAATAACTCCCTGATTGGTAGCCTGCGTGAGCAGGAAACTGCTGTGCGCCGTGAGATGGCCGAGCTTTCCAGCAAGTACGGTGAGCGCCACCCGCGTATGGTGACCGTGCGTAACCAGTTGGGTGACTTGCGGCGTAAGATTTCCGAGGAAATTAATAAAATCCAAGGTAGCCTTGAGAACAACGTTGGTGTGGCACAGGCCCGTGTGAACACCTTGCAAGACCAGCTTGACGCCATGACGGCCAAGACCAGCACCACCAGCGATGCGAGTGTGCAGCTGGCCGAGCTGGAGCGCCAGGCTGCGGCTGAAAAGAGCCTGTACGAGAACTTCCTGAACCGTAGCAAAGAGCTGGCGCAGATGAACTTCGTACAGTCCGACGCGCGTGTGATTTCCGCGGCGGAAGTGCCGTTACAGCCGAGCTCCCCCCGCAAGAAGCTTGTTATCTTCATGGCGATTGTGCTTGGTTTGGGCCTTGGCTTTGGCCTGATGCTGCTGCTTGAGCTGCTGGATGCCGGTTTCCGTACCAGTGCACAGGTGGAAGAAGAGCTTGATACCCCCCTCCTCGGGCTGCTGGGTGAGTTGGATGATGATGTGAAGGATGTGGCCAACTTCGTGCTCGATAAGCCCAATGGCGCCTTTACAGAGGGTGTGAGGGCGGTACGGACGTCGATGAAGTTCATCAACCCCGACAGCAGCGACCAGGTTGTGGTGGTGAGCAGCAGCGTGCCTGAAGAAGGTAAGAGCCTGTTTGCCCTGAGCATGGCCCAGCTGGCCGCCGTGGGTGGCAGCAAAGTGCTGCTGATTGACGGTGACATGCGCCGCCCGAGCCTTGCGCGCCAGCTGAAGCTGAAGCCCAAGGTTGGACTGGCCGACGTGCTGAACGGCAGCGTTAAGTACAAAGACGCCCTTGTGAAGCTGCCCGTGACCGACCTGCATGTGCTGCCGAGCCTTGCCAACACCAAGTTCACGCAAGAGCTTCTCAGCACCCCGAAAATGACCGAGCTGCTGACCGAATGGCGTAAGACTTATGACCTTATCGTGATTGACAGCCCGCCGGTGATGGCTGTTTCCGACGCGGTGACGCTGGCGAGCATGAGTGACTCCATGTTGTTCATGGTGCGCTGGGGCAGCACGCCGCGCGCGCTGGCGGCGAATGCCATCAAGATGCTCAAGGCCTGCCACGCCCCCCTTGCCGGTTGCGTGATGACCCGTGTGGACCTTGATAAGCAAACGACCTACACCCACGGTGAGTACGGCTACTACCATGGCAAGTACAAGGGGTATTACTCCGAGTAGGTTAGGATAGATGTTCGGGTTTCTCTCCGGATTGATGACAGGGCGCCGCTTGGAAGAGCGGCGCCCTGTTGCCAGCGTGCCCGCAGGTGAGCGGGTGTACGCCATTGGCGACATTCATGGCCGCAACGACCTGTTGACGATGCTTTTGAAGATGCTGGTACAGGATGCCAAGGCGTTTACCGGCAAGGTGACGCTGGTGTTCATTGGTGACTACATTGACCGCGGGCCGGACAGCAAGGGCGTGATTGACACCCTGCGCAAGGCTATTCCGGACAGCTGGACCACCGTGTTTTTACGCGGGAACCATGAGCAGGCGATGCTGGATTTTCTGGTTGAGCCGCAGCTAAGGGCCGAATGGCTGGCGTGGGGGGGAATACAGGCGCTGGAGAGTTACGGTGTGCCCCTGTACGGCACCAAAGGGGCGCGCGGCCCCGAAGCCCTTGCCACTGAACTGGCCCACGCGCTGGAAGAGACCGGCCACAAAGCCTTTTACGAGGCCACTACCCTGTACCATGTGGTGGGTGACTATGCGTTTGTGCATGCCGGTGTGCGGCGGGGGATTCCGTTAGAAAAACAGCTGCCGAGCGACCTGATATTCATCCGGGATGATTTCATGGGGCGGGCGCATGACCTGCCCTACCGCGTGGTTTTCGGCCACACGATACTGCCTGAGCCGATGGTGGAGGCTGACCGTATCGGGATTGATACCGGTGCCTTCCAGAGCGGAACGTTGACCGCCGTGCGGCTTGAGGGTGACAGTGTTGAGGTGATTCAGGCAACAATCTAGTTACAATTCAACACTGTATGCCGTGCTTTGGCGCGGTTTTCCTTGCAACAAACAGCTTATTCGGATACCCATCAAGACATGAGAATTTACCACGCGGCCGAGACAATTAAAGGTGGCATTGCCACGGTAATGAGCCAACTGGCCGTGGCCCAGAACGAGGCCATGGGCGAAGACCGCGTGCGGTTTTTGGTGCCCGCGAACCAGTCCGCAGAGTTACGCGGCAGCGACCGTGCCCAAGTGACGACGTTTGAGCGCAAGGGGCGCGAGCCGGTTTCGTTCCTGCGCTTTATGTTCGCGTTTACGCGCGATGTGCTAAGTTTCAAGCCTGATGTGATACACCTCCATAGCACCTTTGCCGGTGTGCTGGGGCGGCTGGCGTTGCTGCCGATGCTGCCCTTCTACCGCCCCGTGGTGATTTACACCCCGCATGCGTGGGCGTTCCTGATGAAGGGTTCCGAAGCCAAAAAGAGCTTGTTTGCGCTGGTTGAGCGCCTGCTGATGCCGCTGGCCACCGTGGTGGTGTGCAACAGCCGCTACGAGTTGAACGAAGGTTTGGCCCGTGGCCTGAACCCCGCCAAAATGCACCTGATTTTACATGGTGTGGCAGCCCCGCAGGCCCGTACCACCGCGAACCCGTACAAGGAAGGGCCGGTTAACCTGCTGTTTGTAGGCCGGTTTGATGAGCAAAAAGGGTTCGACCTGCTGGTGGAAGCCATGCGCCGCCTTGAGGGTAAAAACTTCCACCTGACCGCCGTAGGTGAGGGTGTGCACGCCACCGAAAAGCCCCCTGCCCTGCCCAACGTGACCTACACCGGCTGGTTGAAGCCCGTGCAGCTTGTGCCTTACTTTGCCCATGCGGATGTGCTGGTGATGCCTTCCCGGTGGGAGTCCTTCGGGTTGGTGGCGGCTGAGGCGGCAGCTTATGGTTTGCCTGCGGTAGCGACGGATTGCTGCTCCCTTCCCGAACTGGTTGTGGACGGTGTGAGCGGGAAGCTCTTCCCCCTTGATGACGTGGACGCGCTGGTACGTGCGCTGGTGGACACCCCCGCGAAAGACTGGAAGAAGATGGGTGAGGCGGCGCGTGCGCACCAGCAGAAGATGTTCTCCATAGAGAAAATGGTGGCTGAAACCCGTGACCTGTACGTTGCCAAAACCCGCGAAGCCGCTGGCCGCGCATGAGGCAACTGAAAACCCTGTGGGCGAAAGTATTACGGGGCGACATTAAGACCCCCATGCTAATTGCCGGCATGCGCTTTACGACGCTGGGGGTTAAATTCCTGCTGACCTTGTTTATTGCCCACCAGTTGGGGTTTGAGGCGCTGGGGGTGTACGGCCTGATTGCTGGGGTGACGATTGTGTTGCCGATGATGGCTTCGCTGGGGCTGATTTCCCTGATTGCCCGCGACATGGTGACGCAAACCCTGCCCGAACTGACGGGCAGTATGCGCCACTACGCCCGTGTGATGGCGGCGTTTTATGGGGCGATTTTGTTACCGGTAGCGATTGGTGTGGGGGTTTACACCGACCACCTGTGGCTGAGCCTTGGCACCCTGCTGCTGACGGTGTTTGAGCATGCGAATAATGATTCCTTCACCGTACTAATTAACCGCAAGCGGCCGTTGCTGGCGAATGTGCTGTTTTTTATCCGTGCCGGTGGGTGGATGTTTGTTTATATTCCGCTAGCTTACCTTGTGCCGCAGATTGCGGGGATACCGTTGCTGATGGGGTTCTGGTTCGTGGCGCTGGTGATTTCCGGTAGCGGGTTTGCATGGGCGACGCGTGACTGGCCGTGGTTTGCGCACAGCCATGCCAACTGGCGCGAGACCCATGCGTGGTTTGGGCGATATGCACCGCGGAGTATGAAATTCCTGCTTAGTGATATCTCCAACGGCAGCGGGCAGTATGCCGACCGGTACCTGATTACGGGTTTCCTTGGGTTGCAGGCTACGGGGGTTTATGTGCTGTTTTGGTCCATCAGCAACGCGGTTTACAACCTTGTGAACACGGGGACGCTGCAGATTAACCGTCCTCACCTGATTGAAGCCCGGCATAAGGGAGATGAGGCTGGGTTCAAGGCGGTGTTCCGGAAAATGACCTTCGGCAGCCTTGGGATGGCCGTGGGGTTGGGTGCGGGGGCGGGTGTGGTGTTCCCCCTCCTTCTGCCTTACCTTGAGCGGCCGCTGGCAGAGGAGTTTGTGCCGGTGCTGTGGATACTGATGATTGCGCTGCTGATACGGACCGGGTTCGATTTGCTGGGGAATTTCCTTTATGCGAACGGGAGGGATGTTTCCCTTGTAGCGACGAATGTGGCTATCCTTCCCATGACTGTATTGAGCAACCTGTTGCTGATGCCCGTGCTTGGCATTTATGGTGCGGCACTGGCGGCGGTTGTGACGCAGGCAGGGGTGTTGCTGGCGCGGGTGGGGGTTATCCGGATTGGGGCACTCCGTGCCGAACGTAATATGACAAAAGGGGTTTAGGCATGCGTATTTTGGTTTTGGCGAGCACTTTCCCGCCCCATGTGATGGGTGGGGCCGAGGTTTCCACGTACAACCTGTGCTGCCTGCTGGCCAAGCGTGGCCATAAGGTGAGTGTGCTGACCATGTGCAACACCGGTGAGGCTGAGGTGTGGGGCGAGACGATGACGGAGGGCTTCCGGTTGTTCCGGGTGAAATTCCCGCGGGCGGAGACGCTGTTTGGCTACCGCAAGCTGGCCAAATGGCAAAAGCCCGTGTGGCACCTGCAGGATTATGCGGATTGGCGCAGCAAGCGAATTTTCCGGAAAGTGCTGGCGATGGTGCGGCCGGAGCATGTGAACATCCATTTGATTACCGGCCTTGGTTACAACCTGCTGGAAGAGCTGGGGCGCCACAAGGACGTGAGCGTGACGTACTTCCTGCATGATTTGGGGTTGGCTTGCATTAAGACCACGATGTTTACCGAGGAAGGTGAGTGTAAGGGCCAGTGTAAAGCGTGTGACTGCACCACGAAGGTGAAAAACCACTTCTTGCGAGATATGAACCGGTTGGCGTTTGTGTCGCCGTCCCGCGCGAACCTTGAGCGGGTGCAGAAATTTGTGCCGGAGGCGGCACGGCGGCCGGGGCGTGTGATTCGGAATTTGCTGGATGAGATGCCGCCCCTGCCCGCTTACAAGGCGCACCCGAAGGGGACGGTACGCATCATGCTGGCGGGGCGCTTGCACCCCACCAAGGGCGTGGATGTGCTGCTGCGGGCGCTGGTGCCGCTGGCGGATAAGCATGATTTCCATGTGACCCTGTATGGCCAAGGCGAGCATGAGGCCGCATTGAAGGCCGAGTTTGGTGACAAGCCGTGGGTGACGTTTGCCGGATTTGTGGACCGCAGTGTGGTGGCGGAGGCGATTAGCCAGAGTGAGCTTTACTGCATGCCTTCCATTTGGCCGGAAACCTTCGGGCGCGGGATTGTGCAGGCGCTGTGTGCGGGGACGCCGGTGTTTGGTTCCAACGTCGGGGGGATTCCCGAACTGGTGGAAGATGGCAAGACTGGCCGGTTGCTGCCCCCGGGCGATGTGGATGCATGGCGTGAGGCGCTGGATGAGGCGCTGAGTGACAAAACCATGCTGACCAAGACGTGGCGCCGCAACGCCGAGGCCTTTGCCCGCGAATACAGTGCTGACGGGATTGCCGCGAGTTATGAAGCGCTAGTGGACGAGTTGCGGGCCCCTGCCGCGCCGGTTGCGATTGATGACAAGCCCGTGCCGCCGATGAAGATGTTGATAATGTCCCCCATCTTCCCGCCGCATGTGTTTGGGGGGGCTGAAATTTGCGCCTACGACATGGCCCGCCACTTTGTGAAGCGTGGCCATGACGTGACCGTGATGACCATGGCCGAAGATGGTGAGGACGAACTGCGGAATGGCATGACGGAGCATGGTTTCCGGCTTTACCGAGTGCGTTTCCCCCGGGCTTACACCCTTTACAAGCACACCGAGGCCAAGCCCTGGCAAAAGCCGCTGTGGCACCTGCAGAACATGTTTGACCGCCGTAATGAGCGCCTGCTGGCGGGTGTGCTGGACGAGGTGAAGCCTGACCATATTCTGGCGCATTCCCTGATGGGGCTTGGGTACAATATGTTCCGTGAGCTTGGGCGCCGCGACCTGCCGGTGACGTATGTGCTGCATGACATTGGGCTGGCGTGCATCAAGACCACGATGTTCAAGCGCGGGCAGCAGTGCGACGGCCTGTGCACCATGTGTGCGTGCAGCAGCAAGGTGAAGAACCAGCAAGTGGGTTTGGTGGAGCGGTTGAGCTTTATATCCCCTTCCGCCGCCAACCTGCGCCGTGTGGCAGGTTACCTGCCCAACGTGGCCAAAGCGCGTAACTTCGTGATTAAAAACATGCCTGACGACCTGCCCCCCCTGCCGCCGTACAAGCCGGCCAAGGATGGTAAAGTGCGGATACTGTACGCCGGACGGCTGACGCCTTCCAAGGGGATACGGGTGCTGATGGATGCCTTACACAGCCTGCCCAAGGAGCTGAATAACTTCCATTTGACCATTCTGGGCAAGGGTGACCAGGAGGAGGAGCTGCGGCGTGATTTCGGGCACTTACCGTGGGTAACTTTCGGCGGATTTGTGACCTCCGACACCGTATTACGCCATGTAACCGAGGCCGAGGTGATGTGTGTGCCTTCCATATGGCCCGAGAACTATAGCCGCAGCGTGATACAGTCCCTTTGCCTTGGGACGCCGGTGATTGGTTCTGAAGTGGGGGGGATTCCCGAACAGATTGAGGACGGTGTGACCGGACTATTGTTGCCCGCAGGTGACGTTGCGGCATGGCGTGAGGCCATGGAGCGTATTTTGCGGGAGCCTGATTTATTGCAACGCTGGCGTAAACAGGTTACTGACAAAGCAGGAGCCTACAAGGCTGAAGATACGCTTGCCGCCTATGAGCGAGTGATGCGCGATAATATTCAGAGAACCGGACAATAGCCATGAATGTGATTTGCAACACCCGTATTTTGAACGCCAACCTGACGGGTGTTCAGCGCGTTTTGATGGAGCTGCTGAAGCTGATGCCGGAAGTGGAGCAGATTAAACCTGAAGGCCGTGTGCCGGGGCCTGTGGGGCACCTGTGGGACCAACTGGTGCTTCCCACCAAGCTGGGCCGTGGCCAGCTGCTGTGGAGCCCTTCCAACACCGGGCCGCTGCT
>JAIXZU010000040.1 GCA_027489415.1 Alphaproteobacteria bacterium | reverse complement strand
GCTCAAAAATTGTATTGGTGGTGAAAAGCACCGTGGCGGCGCAACCCCTACCGCTACAAAGCACTGCCCGTAAATCGAAGCCCCAAAAAAGGGGCCTCCAAGAAGCCCCTTCCCTGATCACTGATCACTAAATAAGAGTGACCCGCTCAACATCCACCTCAACCCCGCGGCTGAACCAGTGGGTATCAATCTCGCCATCAATGCGCACCATCTGGCCTACCTGCATACCGGCGGGCATGTCTTCGCTGTCAATCTCCACCTGAATCGCACCGGTGCGGTCGGTAAACACATAGCTCTCGTCACCAACCTTGGCCCCAATGGTTCCAATCAGGGTCACGTTGGCACCGTCTTTCGGGCTGGCCATGATGGTCTGCGCGGTGTGGGTGGCAATGCTCACGGCAGGCTTGGTCATGGTCTCGGTCGCCACCTCACGGGTTACGCTCATGCTGCCATCGGGCTCGGCCTGCTGGGTCTCCACGGCACGGGTGGTGGTGGTCTGCACGGCGTTCTGCGCAACAGCCGCACTGGCCAGCATGGTTGCCGCCATCGCAGCGAAGGTGAAAGTCTTATAAACCTTGGTCATTGTTTGGGTTCTCCTTGTTTGGTTACACCTAGCCAACCGGCAAACCGCCGCTCTGTTCCGCCAAAAAATCGCGGAACCAAATGCCAAACAACTTAAAATCATGAAAAAACAAGAGAAAACGCCAAAAACCCCCTCACCCAATCACTTAAACACGCACTCACCCAATCACTTACCACCCACCTTCCTTACATTTACCATCAAGGGAAAACAAAAATCCGCTTTCACAGCCAACCATGCCCCGCAAAACCTGCAAAAACGCATTCATTCACACCACAACATATAGGAATAAGCACCCCAGCAAAAAAGGGGCCGCAGCCCCTCTCTCACTCCCTCTTAACCCCGCACTTTTTTGGCTACGGAATCGAGCGTCCGGTGCAAATAACTCACCTCGTCCGGCGCCACAAAGGCCTTGGAAATATTCAGGTATTCGTTCACCAATACTGCCACCGGCACCTCGGGGTTGGCGGTCAGTTCCGCCGCTCCGGCCCACGCCAGCGCGCGCAGCACGGGGTCAACACGGTTCCACTCCCAGCCTTCCTGAAGTTCGGCTTCCAGCATCAGTTTAAAGCGCTCGGTGCCCTCACCGGCCTCGTTCATAATGGCCCGGAAAAGCTTCTTATCAGCCTTTCTGCGCCCAAGCTTGGCTTCAAATTCACCGGCCACATCACGCGCATCTTTGGGCATCACCAGCGCTTGGTATAGCCCCTGCACCGCGCACAAACGCGCCTCGGTGCGGCTGTCACCGGTCAATCCCGTATTTTCGGGCGGGAAGGCATCATCTCCCCCATCCCAATCAAACTCACTCACAAAGTCGTTAGTCAAAATATCTCTCCCTGATCACTGATAACAGATCACTGATCACTGATCACTAATTATTAATGAGCTTGGTCACGTCTTCCGGTCCCGTAAACTCGTGGTAAACGCTCGCATAACGCAAGTAGCCGATAAAGTCGATGCCTTTCAGCGCCACCAGTGCGGCATCCCCCACCTCTTGGCTGGCCACTTCGCTGCGGCCGTTTTCGGTCAGCATGTGCTCAATGTCGCTGGCCATCTGGGAAATCTGCTGCTGCGTCACCGGCCGCTTTCTAAGCGCGGTCAGCAAGCTTTTCATCAGTTTTTCGCGGTCAAACAGCTCCTTGCGCCCATCGCGCTTCACAACAACAACCTGCTGAACCTGAAACCGCTCAAACGTCGTGAACCGCCTACCACAGCTAGGGCATTCCCGCCGCCGCCGAATCGTCCGCCCATCATCGGAAGGCCGACTATCCTTCACCTGCGTATCGTCATGGGAGCAAAATGGGCACTTCATACCCAATAAGTGGTGGAAGTTTCATAAAAAGTCCAGCCCTCCCACAAAATATACTACCCCCTATAGCCGCTACGCCACACTTGCCGCGCCCTTGAAAATCCCCCTCCCCCACCCCATAATCTAGCTATGAAACGCACAACAAACAGCCTTCTGCACAGCACCCTCCAACTCGCCCATAAACTGACCGAGAGCGTGCTTTCCCCCTCCCCGCGCCGCCATCCGCGCCACACCACGTCCCAGCTCTTTCATGCACCCACCACCAAAAAACCCAAACGAAAACCGCGTGCCAAATAACAAGCCCCCGCCCTCCGGGGCTTTTTTAAATCCTACCCCTCTTGTCATACATTTTATTTAAAAGTATACAAATCCACCCATAAGCGCGGCATCCCGCCGCGCCCCGTTTGAAAAAGAGGCCCCATATGTCGGAGCAATCCCGCGTTTATTTCAGCGACTTCTACATCTCCTCCAAACTCTACCCTTCCAACACTTACCGCAACTTTCTGAAAGTCATGGGCGAACCGTTCCCCAGCCAGGTCCCATCACCGAACGTCGTCGATGAAAAGCACCTCGACCGCCTACGCAACGTCGACGTCAGTTGGGTCAACAAAGCCCTGTTCCTGCTCCACGAGAAAGACAATCTCCCCGTCGGCTGGGAAACCGAAGCCCTGCTGGTCTTCCAACGCCCCGTCATCATCATCCGGGAAAACCTCTCGGTACGCCTGCAGGAATACTCGATCCCGAAGTATTTCGACTACGCCAACATCGGCCGCCACCGCCACCCCTTCGAGCATGCCACATTCTCCAAGGTCGGCCGCGGCATCGCAGGCTACGCCCTCTAACCCACACCAAAAAGCCCGGCCGCAAGGCCGGGCTTTAAGTTTTAATAAGGCATTTAGGAACTGCACGCGCGAGGCTATAAACGCTCATCCAGTTGGTTTTTGGTGGGGCGCCGAATACACTGGAAGTATTTCAGACCCACCAAAAACCAACTGGGGAGTGTTTTAGCCCGCACCAGAAATCAGGCTCCGTAAATCGGGAAGCGAGCACAAAGTTCTTCAACCTCACCCCTCACCTTTACAATTACCTCTTCCTGCTTGCCATCGCGCACCGCAGCCAGCACCTCACCAATCCAGGTCCCAATCTGCTTGAATTCCACTTCGCTGAACCCGCGCGTCGTCCCCGCAGCACTCCCCACCCGAATACCGGACGTCTTGGCCGGCGGCTGGTCATCATAAGGCACCATGTTCTTGTTGGTGGTCAGTCCGGCCTCTTCCAAGGCCTTCTCCGCCACATCTCCGGTCAAGCCGTAAGGGCGCAGGTCTACTACAGCTAGGTGATTGTCCGTCCCGCCACTCACCAAACGCAACCCAGCCTCCGTCAACGCATCCCCCATCGCACGGCAGTTGGTAACAACGTTATTGATGTACACCTTGAACTCCGGCCGCAGCGCCTCGCCAAACGCCACCGCCTTACCGGCAATCACGTGCATCAGCGGCCCACCCTGCAATCCGGGGAAGACCGCACTATTGAACTTCTTACCAAGCTCGGGGTTGTTGGTCATAATCAACCCGCCCCGTGGCCCGCGCAGGGTCTTGTGCGTAGTGGTGGTCACCACATCCGCATAAGGCATCGGGCTCGGGTGTGCCCCAGTGGCCACCAAACCGGCAATATGCGCAATATCCGCCATGAAATAGGCCCCAACTTCCTTGGCAATCTTCGCCATGCGCTCAAAATCGATAATCCGCGGGTAAGCACTCGCACCGGCCGTGATAATCTTCGGCTTCAGCTCGCGCGCCTTGGCTTCCAAACCTTCGTAATCAATCGTCTCACCATCCTTCAGCAGGCCATAAAACTCGGCCTTGAACCACTTGCCACTCATGTTCACAGGGCTGCCGTGGGTCAGGTGTCCACCTTGGTCAAGGCGCAGGCCAAGCAGGGTATCACCGGGCTGCAAAAGGGCTAAAAACACTGCTTGGTTCGCCTGGCTGCCACTATGCGGCTGCACGTTCACATACTCGGCACCGAACAACGCCTTTGCGCGTTCAATCGCAAGGCTTTCAACTTCATCCACCGCCCAGCAACCACCGTAATACCGCTTACCCGGGTAACCCTCGGCGTACTTGTTGGTCATCACATTGCCTTGGGCTTCCATCACGGCTTTGCTAGTGTAGTTTTCACTGGCAATCAGCTCGATTCCCTTTTGCTGGCGTCCCAATTCCTTGGCGGTAATGGCATGTACCAGCGGGTCACCAACGGCCAGCCCATCATTGAAAAACTTCTGCATAAACTTAACTTTCTAATAACTTATAACGAAAAAACATCAAATCGCGCAGCAAACCGCCACGCAGCAGCGTTTACTCGCCAATTGCCCAAGCGGGCATGCTACCAACCATCTTAACCATGGCCATTCTCCCCATTAACCTAGGTTTACATCATGCCATAGCGTCTCTGGAAGGCAATAAAAAGTGGCCGGTCAGGCCACATCTCCGCCTACAATGGCGGCAATATCTCTGCTTTATTAAGCAATTTTTTCAATGCGCGGGCCATCATCAACAGGCGCGGTTTCGGCATTATCAACCGCCACAACGGGAAGAGGCGCAGGACGGGCGGCAACAGCAACAGCCGTCTCAAGGCTCACACCACGGCTAGCTTGTGCAATCTGGTCAAGCTGGGAGAGGATTTTGCTCGCCGTCACCGCAGGTTCAGGGCTCTTTTCCTGAAGATTCATGCCGTAGGCACGCAGTGCCGTCATCATGCTCCAACGGGGGAAACTCTCGTTGACGGACGTATTCCGCAAATAAATCCCAAGGTTCTGCACCTGCTCAAGCACGGTCGCTCGGCTGGCTCCAATCAGGTTCTGGTCAACTTTTGCAATGGCGGAAATCAATCCGCTCCGTTCGCCATCACTCAGGCTTGTGGTGGTGGCAATCTCACTTATAAGCGCCCGTGTATCAACGGGCACAGCCGCAGCAACAGTGGCGTTGTAGCCGCCCGTTAGTGCATTTAATGCCCTTACATCCATAGTCTGTCTTCCTGACTCTCTCATTTTGCACCTCTGCTCCGGTCACATGCTTTCCACGGCATATGCCCATCACCACATTGAGGTGTCCCTTGCCATCCTGGCTAATTCTTATACTACTCAAAACAAGGGAAACTGACAAGCGTCCGTATACGGAACAAATACTTATCCACAACACATGATGCCCAACTAACACACATTTACAAGAACTTACAAAATTATCATACAACCAGACATTCCAAAAATCCAAGCTCACAGCCGTCAAAAAGGGCCTTTTCAGGCCCAAATTGTCAGGGGTTGCTAATCCCCATAAAAATCAGAAGTATACATCAAAAGGCAATAACTTACCCCATATCTAACCTACATCTTCTGAATATCAAAGCTCATCCCTTCCAGCCGCTTCGAGATATCCCCATACCCACGCTCAATCCGCTCAATATGCGTCAGCGTCGTGGTACCAGTAGCCAGCGCCGCCGCAATCACATAAGCAAGGCCGCCACGCAGGTCGGGCACTTCCAGCGGGTCGGCAACAGCCGTCAATGGCGTAGCCCCCATAATCAACGCACTATGCGCATGGCCCTTGTGCTGGAAACGGCACGCCTGCCCGATACACTCGGTCGAAAGCTGGATATTTGCGCCCATCCGGTTCAGGGCAGCCGTGTAGCCAAGGCGGCTGTCATACACAGTCTCATGAATCACACTGGTACCCTGCGCCTGCGTCAGTAACACCGCAAACGGTTGCTGCCAGTCAGTGGAAAAACCGGGGTAAACATCGGTCTCAAGCATAATCGGCTTCAGGGGGCCGGCCCGGAAGAACCGGATGCTCTGCGGCCCAACCCAGTCAAACCCGCCGCCAACCTGCCGGTAATAGGCAAGGTAGTTGTTCAGAGTCTCAAGCTGAATACCGTGCACGGTAATGCTGCCGTTGGTGGCGCAGGCAAGGCTCGCCCAGCTAGCCGCTTCAATCCGGTCACCAAGGCATTCCATGGTCGTGCCATGCAGCTTCTCAACGCCCTCAATCCGTATCTCACGGTTGGGGGACATAAAGATAACCGCGCCCATCCCCCGCAGCATCGTAATCAACGCCACAATTTCCGGCTCAATCGCCGCATTCGTAATCACGCTGGTGCCACGCGCCATCACACTCAGGAACAGGCAGGTTTCAGTGGCTCCCACACTCGGGTAGTTCAGGTGGAACTGCGTCCCCTTCAGCTTTTTCTTGGTGGTTGCCGCAAGGTGCTCGCGGTCAACTTCAATTTCACCACCAAAAGCTTCCACGGCAGCTTCGTGAATATCAACGGCACGCTTGCCAATGTCGCAGCCATCAAGGCGTGGTATCTCAGCCTTGCCAAAACGGTGCAGCAATACTGGCAACATCAGAATGGGAATGCGGTTGCTGCGGCTGTCCGGCGTCGTCACCTTGTGGGTCGCCATGGTGGTGGGGTCAATGCGCAGGGTTTTGGGGTTAAGGCGCTCAACTTTCACCCCCACACTCTCCAGCAGCCCGATGGTAATATCCACATCACCAATCGGCGGAATATTGCTCAAAATCGTCGGGCTATCGCCAAGGCAAGCCGCAACCATGGCCTTGGTGGCAAAGTTTTTGGCGCCGTAGCAGGTAATTTCTCCTTCAATCGGCCGTCCGCCGGTAATCTTGTAGCTGTGTCCGCTTGTCGGCATGGCGTCTCGTCCCCCATCATTAATCAATTGAAGGAACGTATGCGATAACCCGCCCCACCGCAATGCCCCCGCCCATAACTGGCTACAAAAAAACTGGCGCGCAGCGCCATCCCTCGGTCATGCACGCAGGCGGCTACAAACGGTTCCTGCTTTTGGTGAGGACGACGACGTGTACGAGCGTACACGAGGAGGACGAAACAAAAGCAGGGGCCGTTTTAGCCTCTGCTATTGTTATGGTCTCTAACCCTACTGGAGCTGCCGCTTCAAATCCTCCAACTGCTCAGCCACACGCAGTTTCTGTCGTTTTACCAGCTTCACGCCATCCCAATCCACCAGCGGGCCAACAGTCATATCCGCCAGTTCGTTTTCAAGGGCTTCATGCTTGGCCAGCAGGCGCGCAACGGCCTTTTCGCCCAACAGTTCTTCCGGTACGGGGTGGTTTGCATGCGATACTCTTACGTGTGCCATAGGCTTACTCCTTTGTTAGTTAACTAGGTTGGTTACTTCACTCAGGCCAGCTCTCGATGCTGTACTTCAAGTTTACGCCCTCAGGCGGTCAAGTCCATGCCCTATCTCTGCAACATTCTTATGCAAATAGGTCACAAGAAATGTCTAACAATTCACCCAATCAGCCACTTACCCCCAAGAATCCAACATCCCATCATCCCACAATCCCCGAAAAAAAGGCGCGAAGCGCCAAACTCTCACCCAACCGCCAGCAGGAGGCTACAAACGGTGATCCTGATGATTTTTGGGGGAGCGCCGAATACATATGAAGTATTTCAGCTCCCCCAAAAATCTTCAGGGCGCCGTTTTAGCCCCTGACCTCGTAGAAGCCCCGAATCAAATAGCGTCGAAAACTTGATGCTCCCACGCCGCCGCCAGCACCTTCCGACACAACGCCGCATCCGCACTATGGTCAAACTGGCTGAAATCCGGCGTGCTCGTAAACGCCGCCGCAAACGTCCCCATGGGCACAAAGTAAATCTTGGGCGGCCGGAAGGCGGCACTGCGGAAGGAACTGCGGTATCCGGCGGAGCGTAAATCCAGCTCGGCATGCAAGCGCTTGGCAATGCTGTCCAGCACGGCGGGTGGCAACTCGTTCAGGGGCCGGCTTACTTCCAGCACCCACATGGGCTGGCGGTCACTCACGTAATGGCCAAGCAGAGCTTCACGAACAAACACCCCCTGCCCCGCCAGCGCACTGTTAATGTTCGCCAAGGCCTCCAACAGGGAATCCTCCCGCACGCCCTCACCCAATCCATTAAGCCGAATCACCGGCCCTTTCGCCACAATCTGCAAGGGGTCCACACTCATCACGCGCACCACCATGCCTGTGGAAATCCCAAGCAAGCCAGCCCCGCTACTCACCGCCACACAATATTCCTGTCCGGGCTCAAGCTGGCCCGCATAAAAACGTCGGTAACTGCGCGCAAAGCGTCCGGCAGCATCAATATCGTCAACGGGAATGAACTCATAGAACATCTGGCCATCCATCTGCATGGTCAACCGCTGCCGGATGTTCACATCATCCTGCCACGCCTGCATTCCACACGGCATGTAAAGCCACTGGATCCACCTCACCTGCGGCAACCCATGCAACAAATATCCAAGCTCAGTGCGCTGTAACCCAATGTCATAATGGTTCAGCGCCAGCACTTTCAGGTTCGGCAGCATCTCTTTTAGTGGCACAAACCGCCCCGCCTGCTGGCTCACATAAAGCCCGAAATCAATCAGCGTCCGCGGGTTACTCACCAGCACGTCCACGTCTTTACCGTTGGCTTTCAGCACGTCCTGCATAGCGTTAAACCACTGCCAGCGGCTCCCTCCTCTTGGCAGGCTCGCATAGCTCGGCAACGCTTGGCGGCGCTTCCATGGCATCAGGGCCTCAAGCCCCTTGCCGGAGGCACTCTCCACCAAATCATGCCACCCACGCAACGGTACAGGTAGCGGTTGCCCCACGCCAGCTTCCAGCTTGCTGGTTTCCTGCTCGAACAGGTAAAAAATCTTCCCGCGTACATGCACACCCTGCGCCATCAGTTTGGCACGCAGCGCGTTTTCCACAGCCAGATGGTCCTGTAACGCCGCCATGGAAACCGGCAAAGGCGTCCCGCGCCACAGCGTCGCCGCATACGGCTTACCTTTGGTCACCAACCCTGGGCTCTGTAACACCTGTAATGGCGCCAGCCCTTGCTGTGGCAGCATTTTGGCAAGGCTGTCCATAAACACGCGCGGCCCCTGCACCGGCACCGCACGGCAAAAACCTTGGTAAAGAATATCAAAGTCCTTGAAACTCCCCAGCCGCCCAAGCCCCAGCTGGTTGAACAGGCTGCACCCAACCCCAGCCTTCAGCAGGCTACGCAGCAAAGCCTGCTGAGAAACCACCGTAGAAGGCAACCCACTTTTCATAGAGAAACTCTCACTCTCCTGATCACTGATAACTGATCACTGATCACTCTCATCACCCAACCCACTCCACATCGCAATCCTCGGTCACAATCAACTGGCACGCAAGGCGGCTGTCCGGGTAAATCACGGGCAGTGTCTCCAGCAGGTATTGCTCATCAAGCTTCATGGCAGGGAATGTACCACTCTTTACGCGCACGTGGCAGGTCGCGCACACCAAATTGCCACCACAATCACCAAACCCGTACTGGTCAAGCCCTGCCTGCATTCCAGCCATAATCATGCGCAGGCCGCTCCGCAGCTCAACGCTCTGGCTTTCACCTTTGCTGGAAATCACGACTTTAGGCATTCCCCACCCCCTTGCATTGCGGGGGGAACAAGCATACCGTCACGGGCATGTTCAACCATCCCTTCGCATATGTTCTGGTCGGCACGTTTCTCGCCGCCATCACCACGATGATCTTCGGCGTCGCCGGTCTCAGCAAGTCCAAGGAAGGCGCCCACGACGCCTCGCGCAGCACACGGCTCATGGCGCTGCGCGTCGGCCTGTGCTTCCTGCTGCTCATCGAAATCATCATCTATATCGCCTATCTCAAGTAAAATTCTGTTTCTAGCTTTTAAGGCGTCGCGGAACGACTATCCTCTCGCCGTCTTCGGCCCTTTTGCCTTTTTAGGTGCGTCTTTGGCTGGCTTCACAGCTTGCACAACGGGCTTGGGCGCAGGCGGTGTATCCAGCACCGCCTGTTTCGCCACTTCCAGCAGCGGCAAGCCGTCAGCAAAGTCCTGCATGGTCTTACCGGAATAATCCTTGGCCAACTGCCGCAGGTCCGCCATCGGCTTGGCAAACAGCCAACCTTGTCCAGCCCCTACACCAAGCTCGCACATCACCGCCATGGTGTCTTTGGTTTCCACAAATTCACCAATTGTCTCAATTCCTAAGCCGTCACACAGCTGCACCATGCTCTTCACAAACAACCTGTCATCGGCGTCTACAACAAGGTCTTTAATGTACTCACCGTCAATCTTCACAATATCCACGTCCAGCACCTTCAGGTAACGGAAACTCGTAAATCCGGTCCCAAAGTCATCCAGCGCAAACCGGAAGCCCATCGCCCGCAGGCTATTAATGAAGTTCCGGATGTCATCAATATCGCGCATCTGCGCAGGGTCATGCAGCGCCATAGTTTCGGTCACTTCAAAGATAATCCGCGTCGGGTCAATCTTGTAGTCCAGCATCAGCTGTTTCAACTTCGGCACCACCGCAGGGTCACCAAGGGTGCGGCTGGAAAGGTTGATGGACACATCCACCGCCACATCCTCATCCATCAGCGCGCGCTGGGTAATGAACACCCGCTTCACCACGGCAAGGTCAAGCTGCTGGATGAGCCCGAAGTGCTCCGCCGCATCAATATACAGCGCGGGGCTCGCCACTTTGCCATGCTCGTCATAAATCCGCAGCAGAGCCTCAAACAACGGCCTCGGCTTCTTATGGGCCGGCACAATGGCCTGGTAATGCATCTGGAACTCATCGTTCTCAAGGCAGTAGCGCAGGCGGTCAACCCACTTCAGCTGGGCGCGCACACTGCCCACGGTCTCGCTCCCCGCATCGGTCGCGTCCACAAACAGGCGGTTCCGTCCCATGTCTTTCGCGCGGTACATAGCAAG